>CAOKMR010000041.1 GCA_948469815.1 uncultured Clostridiaceae bacterium
AAAACATTATTAACAAAGTAACAAAAGCATCAATAAGTACAACTGGCTCATAACCGGTAGGTCCAAGGTTCGAGCCCTTGAAGGAGCACCAAATATAAAACCTAGAATGCTTATAAATCAAGTGTTCTAGGTTTTTGTTAAAAAATAATAATTAAAGAGGAGAATAAATTGTGAAGAAGAGAACAATCATAATTATATCAATAATTGTTATAATTATAATAATAATTCTTGGATATTTTTCTATACAACAATTTAATTTAATAAAATCTGAATTAGAAAATAAAACAGATGATCAATCAACAGAAAATGAAACTATTTTTAATAAAGAATTTGGTAGTTATAAACTTCCAAAAGATTGGATAGAAAGTAAAGAACATTCTACAAAAGAAAAATTATTTTATGTATTAAAAGGACAAGAAAAAGATAGACAACCAAATAATATTTCTATAAATGTTGGTAAAAACAGGTATCCTAAAACAGAACACGAACAATTTAGAAAAGCAATATTAAATCAACTTTTAATACAAGTTAGAAATCAAAAAGGTGTAGAGGTAAATGCAAATGGTTCTACAACAGATAATGGAGAAATTGTTTATGCCTTCATAACTAAGAATAATGATGTAATAACAACACAATATTATATTGTAGGTGATTACAAATATATTTTAATACAAGAAACACTTTTTGAAGAATCAGAAGAAACTAAGGAGGCAACAAAAAGTATTATTGATAGTTTTAAATGGAAAGAATAAATAGGAGAGATATTTTCATGGAAAATAGACCTTCAACACTTGGAAATTTTATGGAAGATCTAAAATTAAAAGAAATAGTTTCTTTTGGAACAATATACTATGACTATTGGGATACAGATAGTGAAGGTAATAAACACTGTGAAAGTATTGAATTTCCCAATGTAAATAATGATATTTTTTGGCAAATGTTATTTGATGATATAACTGTAGAAAATGTACATAGTGACGGAGTTCATCATTCTACTATTATGACTATAAGTGTAGATATTTTTTTGTTGGGATATAAAGATATTAGTATTTCACTAAGTGAAGATGGTTATTTGATAACGAATATTCTTGAAACAGGAAAAACTTTCTATATTGGAAAAGAAAAGGTACAAAATTTTGTAAACTGTATTATAGAAAATTATGATGGTTATAAGACTGTTTATATGACGAAAATGGGAACAAACTTTACGATAGTCTCGCATTTGAGGATTAAAAATAAAAGATAAAAAAATTGCCTACATTTACTTGACACATACTGACACATACCAAATAACGCAATAGATTGTTGAAGATACTAAAATGTGATATTCTTTAAAAGAAATTGAGGAGAAAAATAATATGATAATAGGAATTGCAATTTTTTGGCTCTTTTTAGATAAAAGTAAAAAATTATAAGATATATAAAAAATACATATAACCTAAGTTCCCTTCGTTATAAAGGGGACTTTTATATTTTATCAAAATTTTTAAGTTTTTTTATAAAATTGAAACTTTTTTGAAAAAATAATACACTAATAAAGTGAAAGGTGATAAAAATTATGAGTACTCAAATATCATTAGAAAATTTTGAAGAAATATATAGTAGAACATACAATAATATTTTGAAATATATTATTTTGCATTGTAATGACTTAGATGATGTCAATGACATTATTCAAGAGACTTATATAGAATTTTATAAAAAAATCAAAAAAACTAAAAAATTTGAATTAGAAGATGAACAGAGTTTTATAATTGGAATTTCAAAGAACATCTTAAAAAAGTATTATCGTTCTAAATATAAAAATAATATTGTAAATTTTGAAAATGAAGATGTGCAAATAGAGTCAAATATAGATATAGAATTGCAATTTATCACAAAGGACAATGTGTCTTATATTTGGAAAACATTGAAAAATAAAGATATAAAAATAGCTAAAATATTTTATTTGTACTATGGACTTGATATGAAAATAACTGATATTGCAAAAGAAATGCATTTAACAGAGTCAGCAACTAAAAATTATATATATAGAACTATAAGAGAGTTGAAAAATTCTTTAAAGAAGGAGGGTGATGAAAATGTCAGAGAATAAAATATTTAAAGAGTTTTTGGAAAGCACTTATGACAGAGAAAAAAATTATAATTCTATTTGTTCTAAAATAAAAGGAGGTATAGATATGAAAAAGAAAATATTAAATATTGTAGCAGTATTATTAATTGTATTAGTAACAGGAGTAACAGCCCAAAGCGTATATGCGAAAATAGTTTGGCATATAGAGTATAAAGAGTACGAAAATCGAAATGTAATTAGAAGAACATTAGCAATAGATGAAAACAACTATAGTGAGAATCTTAATATGGACTATATGTATCAAGATGAAATAGGTATAAAAATTAAATCACTTATGATTACAAATGATTATTTTAAATTGGACATGGATATTAAATTAAATGAAGATATAGATAAAGATAAGATTTTTTATGGATATGCAATTTATGATGAAAATAATAATATATATGAAGTTTCAGAAAGTCCAAAGTCCGAAAAAAAAGTGTCTTCAAAAAAAATAATTCGAACATATACGAAGAAACTAAAACAAGAATTGGGATCAGATAGTAATTTTTTAACTATTAATCAAATGGGAAAAAATAGTTCTGGAATCGTTCTTATGTCTAATGATGGATTTCCACAAAGTAAAAAATTATATATAAGGATATTTGATGTAGGATATAGTATATATGAAGAAAAACAAGAACCTAATGAGAGTAAATATGTTTGTTTATCAGATAGCGAATGGCAATTTGAAATAGATGTGCCAGAAAAATTTTATAAAAGAACAACAGTAGAATTAGTACCTAGTAAAGAAGTAGATGGAATTGTCATAAACAAAGCAGAATTAACAGAAACAGCCTTAATAATGAAAGTAAGCATAAATAATTTAAGAGATTTTTTTATGAGTGGTAGAGATATGGAAACAGAAGAGTTTAATAAATCAAGCGATGCAGTTTTTTATATATCTGATGGAGATGGTAACATATATACTGCTAGTAGTAGAGGAACAACCCAAAACAAAAATGAAATAAGTGCAAGATTTGGTATAGGAAAAGATGCTTTAGATAAAAAAATATTTTTAAATGTAAGTTTAAATGATATTCAAGCGAGAATTGAATTAGTACAAAAATAAAAACTAAGAATAAGGAAGTGAATTTTAGATTTGCTTCCTTAATATTTTTTCATGTTAATTTCATTACCTTGACAAATTCATGATATTAGAATATAATTCACAAAGAAATTAAGGGGAAAAATATAAAGAAAGAAGGAATATAGATTAATGTTAGAATTAAAGAAAATTACTAAATTATATTCATCTGGTGTCGAGGCATTAAAAGGAATTGATATAAAATTTAGAAAATCAGAATTTGTATCAATCCTGGGACAAAGTGGTTGCGGAAAAACTACACTTTTAAACATTATTGGTGGATTAGACAGATATACAAGTGGAGATTTAGTAATAAATGGTAAATCTACAAAAGAATTTAAAGATAAAGACTGGGATGCATATAGAAATTACTCAATAGGTTTTGTATTTCAAAGCTATAATTTAATACCACATCAAAGTGTATTATCAAATGTAGAACTTGCACTTACATTATCAGGAGTATCTAAAAATGAGAGAAGAAATAGAGCGATAAAAGCACTTGAAGATGTTGGGTTAAAAGAACAAATAAACAAAAGACCAAATGAATTATCAGGAGGTCAAATGCAAAGAGTTGCTATTGCAAGAGCCTTAGTAAATAATCCAGACATTATATTAGCAGACGAACCAACAGGAGCATTAGACACAAAAACCAGTGTTCAAATCATGGAAATTTTAAAGAAAATTTCGAAAGATAAATTAATAATAATGGTAACACATAATCCAGAACTAGCAGAAAAATATTCTTCAAGAATAATAAAAGTATTAGATGGAACAGTAACAGACGATTCAAATCCATATGATGGAAAAGAAGAAGAAAAATTAACAGCAAAAGATGGAAAAACATCTATGAATTTTTTAACAGCTTTAGCGTTAAGTTTAAACAATTTAATGACTAAAAAAGGAAGAACACTTTTAACATCATTTGCAGGAAGTATAGGAATAATTGGAATAGCATTAATATTATCGCTTTCAAATGGTGTACAAAATTACATAACAAAGGTACAAGAAGATACTTTATCATCATACCCATTAGTAATACAAGAATCAACTATAGATATTGCTAGCATGATGGAAAGTATGATGGGAATAAATGATGATGAAGATACAGAATATGATAAACAAAAGATATATTCTAAAAATATAATGACAGATATGATGAGTACAGTATCAGCAAAGGTGCAAAATAATAATCTAGAAGAGTTAAAGCAATACCTTGATAACGAGGACACAAAAATAAAAGAAAATTCAAGTGCAATACAATATAAATATGATATACAACTTAATGTATATAAAGAAAACACAGAAGATGGAATTGTCCAAGTAAATCCTAGTACAGTTATGGAAAAATTAGGAATGGGAAGTAGTAGTAGTGGTCAGATGGGGATGATGTCTAGTTTTTCTAGTACAGATGTATGGATGGAAATGTTAGATAATCAAAATCTATTAGAAACACAATATGATTTATTAGCAGGTAATTGGCCAAAGGCATATAATGAAGTCGCATTAATTATAGGAGAAAATAATAAAATAAGTGATTATACATTGTATTCATTAGGACTATTAAATCAAGATGAAATAGAAGAAAAGATGAAGAAAATAATGGATGGAGAAACAGTAGAAGAAAATGAAATTTCAGAATACGACATTGAAGAAATATTAAAAATGAAATTTAAACTTTTACTTAATACAGATTATTATGAAAAAGAAAATGGTATATGGGTAGATAAATCAACAAATATTGATTATATGAAGGGAAAAATAGCAAATGCTGAAGACCTAAAAATCGTAAGTATCATCAGAAGAAATGAAGAAAGTGTAACTCAAGAAGATATTCCAGGAATTATTGCGTATAGAAGTGATTTAATAACACATTTAGCAAATAAAGTAAATGAAACAGACATAGTAAAAGAACAGAAAGAGAATAAAGAAAAAAATGTATTTACAGGAATGGAATTTCAAGAAAGTTCATCATCAACATCATTTGATTACTCTAAATTAAGTCCAGAACAACAAAAATATTTATCAAGTTTATCAAAAGAAGAACTTGCAACATTAATGCAAAATTATGCTACAAATGCTGGTGTAAGTTATGAAGATAATTTAGTAAAATTGGGATCAGTAGACTTAAATATACCTATGGCAATTAATATTTATCCAAAAGATTTTGAATCTAAAGATATTATAGAAGATGCAATAGAAGAATATAATCAAAAACAAAAAGATAATGGAAAAGAAGAAAATGCTATAACATACACAGACATTGTAGGTATTATGATGAATTCAGTATCAACAATAATAAATGTAATAAGTTATGTATTAATAGCATTTGTATCAATATCATTAATAGTATCATCAATCATGATAGGAATAATAACATATATATCAGTACTAGAAAGAACAAAAGAAATAGGAATACTAAGAGCAATAGGAGCATCAAAGAAAGACATATCAAGAGTATTCAATGCAGAAACATTTATAGTAGGATTAGTAGCAGGATTATTAGGAATAGGAATAACATTATTACTATGTATACCAGCAAACATAATAATAAAAGCAGTAGCAGGAATATCAGGAGTAGCATCATTACCAATAACAGGAGGAATCATCCTAGTAGCAATAAGTATGATCCTAACTGTAATAGCGGGATTAATACCAGCTAAATTGGCAGCAAAGAAGGATCCTGTTGATGCATTACGAACAGAATAAATTTGGGGGCACGGTACACCAACGTGCCCTTAAATAAAAAATATTCAACTGTAGGAAATACGATATGTAGGGGCGATTATTAATCGCCCGCTCTCCAAAGAATTCTAAATGGAAAGGAAAAACGATACATGGCAAAAAAGATACTAATAACAGAAAAACCATCAGTAGCAATGGAATTTGCGAAAGTATTAGAAATAAATGGAGCAAGAAAAGACGGATACTTAGAATCAGGAGAATGGATAATAACATGGTGTGTAGGGCATTTAGTAACAATGTCATACCCTGAAAAATATGATGAAAAGCTAAAATTTTGGAGACTAGACACATTACCATTCATACCAAAAGACTTCAAATATGAAATAATAGAAAATGTACAAAAGCAATTTAACATAATAAAAGGACTATTATCAAGACAAGACGTAGACTCTGTATATGTATCAACTGACTCAGGGCGTGAAGGAGAATACATATACAGATTAGTAGAGCAAGAAGCAGGAGTAAAGTTACAAAATAGAAGAAGAGTATGGATAGACTCGCAAACAGAAGAAGAAATAAAAAGAGGGATAAATGAAGCAAAAGACCTATCAGAATATGATAGTTTATCAGATGCAGCATATCTAAGAGCAAAAGAAGATTATTTAATAGGAATAAACTTCTCAAGACTTCTCTCAATAATATATGGAAGAAGAATAGCGAAAGAATTAAACGAAGAAAAGATCTCAATATCAGTAGGACGTGTAATGACATGTGTATTAGGAATGATAGTATCTAGAGAAAGAGAAATAAGAAACTTTGTAAAAATTCCATATTATAAAATAATAGGCAAATTTGGAGAAAGTGAAGAAAATTCATTTAATGCAGAATGGAAAGTTACAGAAGAATCAAAAGTATATAATTCATCAAAGTTATATAATGACAATGGCTTCAAAAAAGAAAATGATGCAAAAGATTTTATAATTTCTTTAAAAGATAAAGAGGTAATAGTAAAAGAAGTAAAAAAATCAAAAACAAAAGAAAATGCACCATTATTATTTAACCTTGCAGAAATACAAAATGAGTGTACTAAAAGATTTAAAATAAAGCCAGATGAAACATTAGAAATAATACAAAATTTATATGAGAAAAAATTAGTTACATATCCAAGAACAGATGCAAGAGTTTTATCAACAGCAGTTGCAAAAGTAATAAAAACGAACTTAAATGGAATTGCGAAAGGGTATAAAGACGAAGAAATCCAAGGATATATAAAAAAAATGGCAGAAGAAAAATATTCTACAGATTTAACAAAAACTAAATATGTAAATGACAGTAAAATAACAGACCATTATGCATTAACTCCCACAGGACAAGGATATGAAAATTATGAAAAATTATCAGAACTTCAAAAAAGGGTATATAAAATAATAGTAAAAAGATTTCTAGCAATATTCTTTCCACCTGCAGAATTTAATAAAATATCTGTAACTATAAATGTAGAAAACGAGCAATTTACAGCATCAGGTAAGGTATGTACAAAAATAGGATACTTAGAAGTATTGAAAAATAAAGAGACCTCAGAAGAAGCGGAAAGTGAGAACAAAGAAAATCTAGATATTTTAAATACATTAAAAAAAGGACAGAAAATTAATGTATTAAATTATGAGATAAAAGAAGCACAAACAAATCCACCACCGAGATACAACTCTGGTTCTATAATTTTAGCAATGGAAAATGCAGGAAAACTAATAGAAGATGAAGAACTGCGTGAGCAAATAAAAGGAGCAGGAATAGGAACAAGTGCAACAAGAGCAGAAATAATGAAAAAATTAGAAAAGATAAAATATATTGCAATAAATAATAAAACACAAATAATAACACCAACAGCCAAAGGAGAAGCAATATATGATGTAGTAAATACTGCAATGCCAGACATGTTAAATCCAAAATTAACTGCAAGTTGGGAAAAAGGTTTAGATATGGTAGCAAAAAAGCAAATAAGCGCAGATGAATTTATGGAAAAATTAGATAATTATATAAAATCGAAATTTAACAAATTAGTTGCAAAATTTTAACAGTAATGATGTCAAAAAGATATTGATAAATCTCTCTATTTATGATAATATTAACATATCAACACAAGAGGAAGGAAAAAGAGATGATTTTATCAATATTTTTAATAATTATAGGATTTGCATTACTTGTAAAAGGAGCAGATTTTTTAGTAGAAGGCTCAAGTAGTATAGCAAAAAAATTTCATATTCCAGAAATAATAATAGGTTTAACAATAGTATCAATAGGTACATCAATGCCAGAACTATTTGTAAGTCTAACATCTGCACTAGAAGGACACTCAGATATGTCAATGGGAAATGTAATTGGAAGTAATATAGCAAACCTATTATTAATATTAGGATTATCAACAGTTATTAGACCTATAAAATTTCAAAAAGAAACAAGACTAATAGAAATGCCAATGTGTTTAATATTAACAATCATATTTATGATATTCTGTAATACAGGAGAAGGAATATCAAAAATAGAAGCAATTGTATTATTACTATTATTTATAATATTTATTGTATACACAATAATTATGGGAAAAAAAGGTGAACAATTTGATAAAGAAGACACCATAATAGAACTACAAACAGAAGATAAGAAAATATCAATTTTGAAAAGTATTATATTTATTATATTAGGAATAATTGGATTAAAAGTTGGTGGAGATTTAACTGTAGACAATGCTCTGGTCGTTGCAAGACACTTTAATATAAGTGAAAAAATTATTAGTTTAACAATACTTGCAATAGGTACAAGCTTACCAGAGTTAGTAACAAGTGTCACAGCAGCAATTAAAGGAAATAGTGATATAGCCATAGGAAATATTATAGGTTCAAATATATTTAACATGTTACTTATAATTGGAGTATCAGCAATTATAAATCCAATATTATATAATACATCATATAACTTAGAAATGGTAATATTAATATTAGGAATACTATTACTATCACTATTTCCAATAATACCACCAAAAAATCAAATGAATAGGTCTAATGGGCTTATATACTTAATTATGTATGTAATATATATGATAATTTTATTTGTGAATTAAGAAGGGATATAATAAATTGAAAAAGAATTGGGAACAATTCTTTTTCAATTTAGGTTGTGTATAGAAAGGAATGATGTAAAAATGGCTAAAATTGAAGAAGAAGAATTAAATGAATTATTTTCAGAACTAAAAAGTGTTAATAAAGATATTGCATTTCAAAAGATATACACAAAATATCACAAATTAATATATGGAATCGCCTTTGGAATTTTAAAAAACAAAGAAGATTCAGAAGATATAATGCAAATATTTTTCTCTAAACTATATACACTTGAAAAAGAGAAAATACCAAATACTAATATTGCAAGTTGGATATATACAGTAACTAAAAACGAAGCTATTTCATTATTAAGGAAAAAGAGAGAGCATTTTGATATAGAAACAATTTATGAGATCGAAGATAAAGATAATGAAATAAATAATATAATTGATAGAGAACAATTTAATAAATTAATTAGTAAATTAGATAACCAAGAAAGAGAAATAATAACATTAAAAATAATAGCAGGTTTGCCATTTGAAGAAATTGCAAAATTACTAAATAAACCAAATGGAACTATAAAATGGAGATATTATAAAAGTGTACATACACTAAGATTACTGCTAAGCAATTTAGCAATGTTTATTTTAACATTTGTTATAGGATTAAAAAATCTATTTAATAAACAAAGCAAAATGCAAGATAATCAAACAATAATAAATCATGAAACGGAAAAAGTAGAAAATAATAGAGTAGAAAATACAAATGAAACACAGAAATCAGAAGCAACAGAAGATATGATAAATAGCACAAAAGACCAGACAGATAAAACTGGTGAAAACACGATTATAGAACAAATACAAGAAGACAATTTGAATTATATAGGAATTGGAATTTTAAGTATTTCTTCAATATTTTTATGTATAACAATAATTTTTACACTTTTATTCACAAAATACCAACTAAAATCACGAAAGAAGACATCTAAATAACAGAAAGGTAAAAAGGTGGTAATATGAAGAAAAGTATAAAAATGCTAATAGGAATAATAATTGGTATTATAATTATATTAGGGATAATATTTTTTATAGATTATACTAAAGTATCAAACTTAAAAATTCCTATATTTGTTATTGAAAAGGGACATCAAGATAATATAACTACATATTTTGGACTAGGTTATAAGGTAGATGTAGAAAAATATCATTCAAAAGATAATGAAGAACAAATAATCAAAACTGAAATGTATATGTTCAATAAATTTATAACTGGAGCTATATCAGATATAGAAGATAAAAACAGTTATAATGAAAATAAATTAGAAGATCTACCAAAAGAATATAGTTTAATAAATTCAGTAATAGATAATTGTGTAGTATCAGTTCATGGAAGCAGAATTTATAATAAAGATGAACTAGATAGATTCTTAAAAAATGTAGAAAACCACACACAAGACTTTATAAGATGTATAAATTATACCATAGAGGGAGATATGATAATAACAGATGTTTATTTCGAAGGGGATAATAATTTTAGGGCAATATTAGATAGCACTAGAGACAAATGGTCAAATGAAAAAGATAGGACTTATGAAAACTGCAAATTTACAAAATTAGAAATAGAAGAGGAATCAGAAGGAACTAATATAACTTTAAAAGAAAAGGTCGAAGGGAATATAGAAGAATTACCAATCACTTGGTACAATAAAGATGCACAAGTTATAAATGATTATGAAAACAATTTTTTATTAGAAATAAAATCAAGTGAGAAAAGAGAAACAGAAAATATTGCAACAAATGAACTAAAGGAAAAATATAATTATAATATTTATTACTATGGAATACATAGTTTAAAAGTGAAAATGAATGGAGAAGAAATAGATTTAAAAGAAGCTTTAAGGACAGAAAAAATTACAATGGAGCAAATAATAAGTCAAGCAGAAAAAGATAAAGAAACAGGAATTATTTCAGTTGATATATTAAAAGATGGGGGAACAAAAATATATAACTATGGTTCATATATAATTATAAAAAGACATTCACTATCAGGAACTAAAGGAGAATATATAGAAGATGTATATATAGGAATACCAGAAATGTTAGCAATCAAATCATTATGGTAATGCTATAACAAACAAGGCACCTAAAAAAGGGTGTCTTAAAATTTTATTAGAAAATACACTTTAATATTAATATGTGATATAATGATTTTAAAAATGGATTTTGTAAAATAGGAAGGATATTAACATGCAAAAAATATTAATAGTAGAAGATGATGAGAAATTAAGAAACGAATTAGAAATATTTTTAAACAACAATGGATATGAAGCACAAACACTAAAAGATTTTAAGAATACTATAAATAAAATTATAGAAATAAATCCAGACTTATTATTATTAGATATAAACTTGCCAGAAGCAGATGGGGAATATATTTGTAAAGAGTTAAGAAAAAAATCTGAAATGCCTATAATAATAGTAACAAGTAGAGATAATGAGATAGATGAATTACTTTGTATCAATTATGGAGCAGATCACTACATAACAAAACCATTTAATATTCAAATTCTACTTGCAAAGATAGGTTCATTATTAAGAAGAACAAATACGATAGGAGAAACAAACCAAAAGATAGAGACAAAAGACTTTATACTAAATACATCTAAAAGCACAATAGAAAAAGATGATAAGATAGTAGAACTAACTAAAAATGAATACAAAATATTATATTTCTTAATACAAAATAGAGAGAAAATAGTATCAAGATACGATATAATGGAATGTTTATGGGATAGCGAAAGTTTTATAGATGATAATACTCTAACAGTAAATATTACTAGACTAAGAAATAAACTAGGAGAATTGGGTTTAAAGGATTTAATAGAAACTAGACGAGGACAAGGCTACATTCTGGTCTGAAAAGGAGAATCAAAAAATGAATTTAAAAGATTTTATAAAAGGCAAATTGTTAACAATAGGATTAATACTATTTAGTTTAGCAACTATAGAAATATTCTTAATGTCATATTCATTTGGAAGCTTTATAAAAATATATATTCCTCTAAGTATAATCTTTTTTGGAACTATAGGGATACTTGTAGAATATTTCATAAAAAGAAATTATTATATAAATATAAAAAATACATTAGAGGAACTAGATGAGAAATACTTAATTACAGAGATTATCAAAAAGCCTAGTTTTATTGAAGGAAAAATATTAAAACAAACATTAGAAGAAATAGATAAATCAATGACCGAAAATGTTAATAAATATAAATATTTACAAGAAGATTACAAAGAATATATAGAATTATGGATACATGAAATAAAAATGCCAATAGCAACAAGTAAAATGATAATAGAAAACAATAAAAATACAGTAACAAAAAGTATAAATGAAGAGCTAGACAAGGTAGAAAACTATATTGAGCAAGCTCTGTTTTACGCAAGAAGTAACACAGTAGAAAAAGATTACTATATAAAAAAGAGTAATTTAAAGGAAATTGTTAATGAAAGCATAAAGAAAAACAAAAATGTATTAATTGGGGAAAAAGTATTAGTTAATATTCATAATTTAGATTTAGATGTAAATACAGATAGCAAATGGATAGTATTTATATTAAATCAAATAATACAAAATAGTATAAAATATGGAAAAACGGAAAGTGAAATAAATCTAGAAATATATGGTAAACAAGGAAAAGAAAATGTAATTTTATATATAAAAGATAATGGTTTAGGGATAAAAAAAGGAGAAATCACAAGAGTATTTGAAAAGGGATTTACAGGAACTAATGGAAGGTTATCAAACAAAAAATCTACAGGGATAGGGCTATATTTATGTAAAAAATTATGTGATAAGCTAGGAATAGCAATAGAATTAAATTCTATTTATAATAAAGGTACAGAAGTGCGAATAGTAT
Organism: uncultured Clostridiaceae bacterium; assembly: GCA_948469815.1. Classification (GTDB taxonomy): domain Bacteria; phylum Bacillota; class Clostridia; order TANB77; family CAG-508; genus CAKPSH01. Next base: position 12,906 of record CAOKMR010000041.1, read on the forward strand.
TTCCACAAAATTCATTGTTATTCGAATTATAAATTAAAAAAATTACAACAAAAAAAGGGTTCTATTATAAGAAACCCTTTAAAAAGTATAATTATAAATATATCTAATTGACTAAAAGATTAGAGATTTCAGTAACTGTACCTGCACCAATAGTTAAAACAATATCATTATTATTTACATTTTCCTTTAAATAATTAACAATATCATTAAAATCAGAAATATACTTAACATTTCCACCCAAAGAAAGTAATTTATCAGCCAAATCTTTAGAAGAAATACCATAAGTATTTTTTTCACGAGCAGCATAAATGTCTGTAACAATAACATTATCAAAATTCAATAAAACTTTTGCAAAATCGTCCAAAAGATTTTTAGTTCTACTATAAGTATGAGGTTGAAAAACAGCCCAAGATTTATTAAATTTCTTATTCTTAAGAGCTAAGGCAGTAGCATTTATTTCAGTAGGATGATGTGCATAATCATCAAACACAGAAACATTATTATTAAATTTTCCCTTAAATTCCATTCTTCTATTAGCACCAGTAAATTCCAATAAAGCAGACTTTATAATTCCAGAATCAATATTATAATAAGAACACATTGCAATACAAGCTAGGGCATTTAATACATTATGCTTTCCAGGTACAGACAATCTGATATGGGAATAAAATTTCTCTTTTTTATAAACATCAAATTCAGGAAATCCATTATCATCGAAAACAATATCTTTAGCAATAAAATCAGCATTAACATTATTAATACCATATGTAATAACTTTAGCACTAGTAGCATCTTTTAAATCTAAACATCTATTATCATCACCATTTATTACAAGCAATCCATCAGAAGGTAATAATTTTACATATTTAATAAAAGCATTTTTAATATTATCTATATTCTTAAAATAATCCAGATGGTCATTATCAATATTTAAAACAATAGCAGACTTTGGGAAAAAATGCAAAAAACTCTCTACATATTCACAAGCTTCTAATATAAGATAATCGCTATTACCAACTGTATAATTCCCAGAAATATTTTTTAGATAAGCGCCAACTTGAATACTAGGATTAAGATTTGCCTTTAAAAAGCAAAGAGAAACCATAGAAGTAGTAGTAGTCTTTCCATGAGTACCTGAAATTGTTATTGTATCATCAAAGCACTTTGTAAGCAGACCCAAAAATACAGCACGCTCCATAGTAGGAATATTAAGTTGTTGAGCCATAACTAACTCTGGGTCATCCTTGGAAATAGCAGCAGTATAAACAACTAAATCAGCATTTTTAATACTCTCCAAATTATGACCTATAGTTACAGGAATACCGCAACTAATAAGATTTTGAATAGTATCTGAGTTAGTTGCATCACTCCCAGACACATTAAAACCAAAATGTTTTAGAGTATGAGCAATACCGCTCATGCTAACTCCACCAATACCTATAAAATAAATGCTTTTATAGGTAATCAAACTATTAATATCTTTCACAATGAACTCCCACTCTCTTTATAAATTACTAAAATATTATATACTTTTTTATATGAATTTTCAATAAAATATGTGAAAAAGAAAATAAAAATGTAATATAAAGTTACAATTCACAGTTATCCTAACATAAAAATTTAGGCTCATAGGGATGATAAATTTGTGGATAAATATAAAATTGTAGAGAAAAAATTTAACATTTTAGAATTTTTGTGATACAATATAAATGTGAAAAAAACATTGTAAATAAAATAAAAATGTTTCACATTTAAAAACGATAGTACGACTTAATTAACCTATATTTTAGTATTAGGAAGGGATGATAAAAATGGAAGAAAGGATGGAAATACTTAGTCTTCTTCAAAATAAAAAAGTTCTTGAAAGCGAATTACAGATACTTACATATGGTTCAGTTGAAATAAGAGAAAACAATTCAAATAAATATATATATGTGCATTATAGAGAAGAAGGCGTATCTTTAACAAAATATGTTGGAGAATACTCTGATGATTTATATAATCTAATATTAAATAATAGCATTAAAGCAAAAGAATTAAAAAAGCAAATAAAAGAAATATCAAAAAAGCTAAAGCAATTGAATTATATAGAAGAAGAGCTAAATCCAGAAGTAGAGCGAAATATAGACTTTGCTAAAAGAAATTTAGTACAAACTATTTATAAACAAGCAATATTAGAAGGTGTAGCAACTACGTTTGCAGATACAGAAAATATTATAGAAGGTGGCAAAGTTAATAATATGACACCAGAAGACATACTAAAAATAGTAAATTTAAAACATGCATGGGAATTCATATTAAATAAAAATGTTATTATAAGTGATACAAACTTTGCTCTATTATGTCAAATAAATAAAATGGTAGAAGAAGGATTCTATTACACAGCAGGAAAAGTAAGAAATGTTCCAGTAACAATAGGAGGAACGACCTGGAAACCAGATTTACCTATTGAAAGTGTTATTAAAGAAGAATTAGAAGAAATCTTTAATAAGAAAATGAGTGATATAGATAGAGCAATTCAACTTTTGTTGTACACAATGAAAAAGCAAATATTTATAGATGGAAATAAAAGAACGTCAGTAATATATAGTAATCACTATTTAATTTCGAAAGGAAAAGGAATAATAGTGATTCCAACAGAATTAACAGAAAAATTTAAAGATTTATTAATTATATACTATGAGGGAAAAGACAAAGGAGAAATAGAAAAATTCATAAAAGAGAGATGTTATATAAGTATATAAAATAAAAATTAATAGAAAATGCTAAAAAATATAAAAAATAGGCAGGAAAAAAAAAGAAAATGACGAATAATATAATTGTACATAGATATAATAAATATGTACAAACATATTAAACTTTGGAAGGCGGTGCACAAAATGCAAATAACAGATGTACGTTTAAGAAAAGTAAATTCAGAAAACAGAATGAAAGCTGTAGCTTCTGTAACATTTGATAACGAATTTGTAATTCATGATATCAAAGTTATCGAAAGCCAAAACGGATTATTCATAGCTATGCCTAGCAGAAAAACTCCAAACGGAGATTTCAAAGATATAGCTCATCCAATCAACCCTGAAACAAGGGAAAAAATTCAAAGCGCAATACTTGCTGCTTATGAAGCTCCTGATGCAGAAGAATCAGCTGAGTAATAAATAAAAGACCTATAACAGGGTCTTTTTTTTGTGCAATAAAACCCCACCCAACATAAAGAACATGTTGGGTGGGGAAAACTATAGAAATACTTAATTACATATTTAAATATTCCAATATAGAATTTTTCTTTTTGTCGTCTTCTGGAGAAAAAACCTCTATTTTAATCTGATTGCGATCTAAGCTATGATTAAACATAATTTTTGCATTAAGCGATATTGCAAAATTTATATTTGAAATAGCTTTTTCGTCTTCAACGGTTGGAGCTGATTTTAATAATCTCGACAATGTCAAAGTCGAGTGTTTTGAGCTCCGTTCATATAGATGAATTTCCAACCATCGTGGCTTTTCATTAGGAATTGTTCTTTCACCAGTAATGGCAAAAAAACAATTAAAGCCACTGTCGCTTAAAAGTTGCATGGTTGCCAATATTACAGGTAAATTGACAACTTTTTTCCTTAAAGTAAACGTGTAGGAGAAAATTTCCTCCTTATTTTGTTCTGACATCGTATAGATCCTCCTCGTGGATTATTTTTAGTACAATATAATTATACCACTAAAACGCCATAAAAGCAATGGAATGTGAAAAAGAAAAGAAATGTAAGGGTGTTACAATTTAAAGTTACAATATAAAAATTTGTGTTTGTGGGGATGATAAATTTTTAGGTGAATTTAAAATTGTAGAGAAATGTAGGGGCGATTAGTAATCGCCCGTGCTACGAAG
>CAOKMR010000042.1 GCA_948469815.1 uncultured Clostridiaceae bacterium
AAAAATATTACCTTTTTATTGCGAGTGAAATTTGTTTCACAAATTTCCCACGCTACCCTGTCTTGCTTAATATCTCTTTTTTCATTTTTCCTATTATTTTTTTCTCAAGCCTTGATATATAGCTTTGCGATATTCCTAACATGTCTGCCACTTCTTTTTGGGTTTTTTCGTTGCCTGTACAGAATCCAAATCTTAGTTCCATTATGTGCTTTTCTCTGTCGTTTAGGTTTTTCATTGAACTTCTTAGTAGCTTTTTGTCTACTTCGTCTTCTATGTTTTTTGATGTTATGTCGTTTTCTGTTCCTAATATGTCTGATAATAATAACTCGTTTCCGTCTCCATCTTGCTTTAATGGCTCATCTATTGATATTTCTCCTTTTGTTTTGTTTGTTCTTCTTAGGTACATTAAGATTTCGTTTTCTACACATCTTGACGCATATGTTGCTAGTTTTATGTTTTTTGATACTTTGAATGTGTTTATTGCTTTCATTAGTCCTATTGTTCCTATTGAGATTAAGTCTTCTATTTCTATTCCTGTGTTTTCAAATTTTTTTGATATGTATACTACTAGTCTTAAGTTTCTTTCTACTAATGTTTTTTTTGCTTCTTCGTCATTGTTTTCTAAATTTTCTAGTAACTTTTCTTCTTCTTCTTGCGATAATGGTGGTGGTAGTGTTTGACTTCCTCCTATGTAATATATTTCTGTATTTTGCCCTTCTGAATTATTTATGTACTTTTTGCAAATATTGTTTATGTTTATTTTTAATATTTCTAAAATATTCACTTTTTATCACTCTCCTCTCTTTGTTGTTAACAACTTTTTTCAACATAGTTTAATCCTATTAGACCTTCATATTGATTTCTGTTTGATAGTTTTTTGTCATATATTCCAACAATTGCATCATCTCTAATTATTTCTTCATCATTGATTTCCGCTTCTATTTTGTCTACTTTAAATCCTAATAGCATTCCATTTTGTTTTCCTAAAGATGAAAATGGTAATACTCTGAATTTTGATGCATATTTAAGGTATTCGTCACTAAATTCGTATTTTCCATTTATTATCTTTTCAGTATTTTCTAATATTTCTTTTGGTAATATATTTGATAATTTATTTTTCTCTATTATTATTACTGGTGAATTTGTTATTGGATCTTTTAATAAATTCCCTGTATCTATCATAGCTCTTAAGGTTTGTTCTTTTCCATTATTACAAACTTTTAGATTGCAAAATATATCTTCCATGTTTAGCTTATTTTTTACTAGCTTAAAAGCTATATTAATTATTAAAAACCCTAGTAAACCGCCTAATATTGCAATCTTTAAAGGATACAACCCTATAAATTTTCCGTTTTGATAAAGTATATTTTGCGGTTTTATGTAATATAGAATTGCAAATGCACATCCCCCAAATGCAAATGATGTAAGATAAAATATTATTAATAATTTGAATGTTTTTTTGAGGTTTTTAGAGCTAAATGCAATATATACCATTACTACTGATAAAAGAATTTTTGCTATTATTGTTGCATATAATGTAATTTCTGTTATGTAATATGCTACTGAATAAATACTACCTATGATACTTGATATAATGATTCTAATTTGTCTAATTTTTTCTTTGCAGATAATTCCTGTTGCAAATAAAATAATGTAATTCATTATTATGTTTTCTACAAATACTATATCTAAGTATATAGTCATTTTGTTTAAATTCCTCTCTTAATATAATTTCAAATTGGAAAAGAATTGTTATTAACAATTATTTTTCAATTTTTTATTTCTCACCTCCAATAGCAATTATAGTAATATTATAGTTTGTATTCGTTTAAAAAATTGTCAAACTCTCTTGTAGAAAAAAAGAAATAATCTAAATTATTAGATTATTTCTTTTATCTTTTTACAATTTTATTAAATTAATTTGATATATTTTTTAGATTTGATTTCTTTTTTGCTAAAATTTGTATATGATTTTTATTCTAAAAGTTCTTGTCAGAATTCTCCGTCCCTTATGACAATGACGTAATACGAAGTTTATTTTTCAAATTTCATTTCTTGAATAGCACGCATAACCCCAATCCTTCCATACTCATAAGTAAGTCCTCCTTGCATAAATGCAACGAATGGCGGTCTTATTGGACCATCACAACTTAGTTCTATTGATGAACCTTGTGTAAAACTTCCACTTGCCATTATAATTTTATCACTATATCCTGGCATATCTGATGGCTCTGGTGCACAATGTGCATTAATGGCTGAACCGAATTGTATTCCTTTACAGTATTTAATCATATCATCTGGATTTCCAAATTCTATTGTTTGTACTATGTCTGAACGATGCGAATTAAATCTTGGAGATACTTTATATCCCATTTTCTCTAGAACTGCACTTGCAAGTATTGCTGTTTTTAAACTACTTGCTACTACACTTGGTGCAAAGTATAATCCTTGTAAAAACATTTTGTTTGCTCCATTTGTAGGTCCTACTTCTTTTCCTTGACCTGGGCTTGTTAGCCTTTCTCCTGCAAGTTCTACTAATTCTTTTTTTCCTACGATATATCCACCATTTGTTGCAATTCCTCCACCTAAATTTTTTATTAGTGAACCAACTATTATATCTGCTCCAATTTCTAATGGTGTTTCTTTTTCTACAAATTCACAATAACAATTGTCTATCATTATTATTGCTTCATTGTTTATTTTTCTTATTTCTTGTATAATATTTTTTAATTGTTCTATTGAGATGGTTTCTCTTAATGCATATCCTCTTGAACGCTGTATGTGTATTACTTTTATATCTTTTTTTGATACTCTTTCTATTATTTTTGGCATATCAAAGTTATTTTCTTTTAAGTTAATTTGCTCATATTTTACTCCAAATGATTTTAGTGAACTCGCATTTTCTCTAATTCCTATTACTGTATCTAATGTGTCATATGGTTTTCCTGCTATACTTAATATTGTATCGTTTGGTCTTAAAAGTGCAAATAGTGCTATTGTTAATGCATGTGTTCCTGATACTATTTGTGTTCTTACTAATGCATCTTGTCCACCTAATACTTCTGCAAATATGTTTTCTACACATTCTCTTCCTATGTCATCATATCCATACCCTGTTGTTGATGTGAAGTGTAGCTCAGATAGCCTATATTTTTGAAATGCATTTATTATTTTTAGACTGTTGTATTGTGCTATTTCTTCAATTCTCTCAAATATTGGTTTTATTTCTTTTTCTGTTTTGTTTATTAGTTCTTTTGTTTCTGCTTTTATTCCTATTTTTTCATACATTTAATTTGCCTTCCTTTATCTATATACTAACTTTATAATGCTCTATTATCTATGTAATTTCGTCTTCCATAATACATATGTGAAACAAATACTGTTTTATTTTCTTCATCTATTGTATAAAGTATTGTGTAATTATTTATAACTATTCTCCTATAATTTCTTTTTAATTCATCTATTTTCTCTATTTTAGTATATATTTGAGGTGCATGTTTTAATCTCTGCACCTCCTGTTCTACTTTCTCCATTAATCTTTTTGCTGCATTTTCTGCACATAATTCTTCTGTAATATAATCATATATTTTATTAATTTCTTTATATGCAGTTGGCGTAATTATTACTTTATATTGATTAGTATTCATATTTATGTCTCAACTCCTTGAATGCAATATCTGATTCTATACCTTCACCATTTTCAATCTCTTCCTCTGATTTTTTTAGTTTTTTAATTATATCTTCTTCCTTAATTTTTCTTTTATATTCTTCCATACTCATGACTACTACATTATTTTCATTATTTTTGCATATTACTAATTCTCCATATTTATTTACTGCTGTCTCTATTTCTTGCATATTTGTTAATTGTTGCATGTAAATACACCCCTTTCTTATTTATTCTATTTAAAGTATACCATAAAATTACTGTTATTATATTTCTTTTTACCATTTTCTTATATTTATCACTATTTTATAATTATATTATTGTACAAAAACATTCTAAAAAAATATATTCTATTAATCCTCTGGTTCTATTACTTCGTCTGTATAATATACCCTTTTGACCTAGTGAAATTTGTTTCACAAATTTCTCACGGTCAATAGGTTTATTATATTCTATTAATCCTCTGGTTCTATTACTTCGTCTGTATAATATACCTGAGAATATCCCATATAGTCCTTATTGTATTTGCCGATTGTGTCTGGTGCTTCTTGTGTTGCTTCTTGTGCTTGCTTTTGGTCTATTATGTTTCCTTTTTTGTCTATATATATGCTTTTGCTTTCATTATATAATTTTACGTAGTTGTCTCTTATTTCTAGTTCTGCTTTTTCTAGTTCTTCTACTTTTGTTAGGTCTTTTGTGTATATTTCAATTTTTGCATTTGCCATGTTTTCTGCATTTATTAATTCTGTGTCTGCTATCTTTGTTATTGTTGTGTATTTGAATTGTGTTATTTCTTTTCCTTTTGCATCTATTAATCCAAGCCCATTTTCATTTCTATATGCTGAAAAATAATTGTTAAACATATGCTCTATGTATACATATTTGTTTTCTGTTAATATTTTTTGGTCTTTGTCTACTATTCCATATAGTCCGTTTTGGTCTATTGATATATAATATTCTCCATTGTTAACAGGTACTAATGATGTAAATTTTGTTGATACTTCTTCACCTTTTGCTGTAAAGTATCTTATGTCGCTTCCTGTTTTTGCATATATATATATCCCATTAAATTGTATTGTTTTATAATCTATTGGAACAATTTCTTGTCCTGTTAATGTGTATACACCATATTTGGCTCCTCTATTTATTATTAATAGATTGTTTGTTGCATTATATTCTATTCCTTGATATTTAAAATCTATTAATGTTTCTTTGTTTTTTACTAGACCATATTGCCCATTATTACTTGCTATGATATAAATATCTTGCCCTTGTATATCTATTACTCTCTTAATATTATTGTAATTTGTGTCTAATAATTTTTCTCCACTATTTGATATATATCCATATCTATATCCTTCATTTGTTGTTTTACATACTATATATCCTGATTTTTTATATTTTTCTGCTTCTTCATAATATTTGTCTGCTTCTATATCATCATAGTCAAAATTAACTAGTTTTGCTCCTTTTATGTTTATTACGCCATATTTTCCATCTAGTTTTGCTAGAAGCTCTCCTTCTTTGTATTTTAGTCCTCTTATTTCTTCATATGTTGCTTTTATAATTCTATTTCCATCTAAGTCTATTAATCCATATTGATTATTTACTTTGAATTTTAATACGTTTTTTTCATATGGTAATGATGTTACTAATCCTTCTAATTCTATTTCTTCTACATTATCATAAACATTAAATATTTCTTCTGCATTTTCGTTAAATACTTTGTTTTTTTCGTCTCCTTCATTTGAGCATATAAATACAGCCTTTTTTGAGTTTGGTATTACAACTTTGTCATATTTTGTTTCTATTAATACATTTCCATTTGTATCCATTACCCCATATTTTCCATTTGCGTATAATATAAAATATTTGTATTCCTTTTCCGCAATTTCTTCTATTTCATATTCTTTCATCTTTTTGTTTGCATTATTTTTTATTAGTATAATAGTAATTGTTACGGCTATTATTAATACTACTAATACTATAATTCCTATAATTTTCTTTTTGTCGCTCATTTGATTACATCTCCCTTTTATATTGCATCTGATAATTTTCAACAGCATAACTTATTTTTTTACATAATCATTATATTATACACATAAAAAAATATCAATAGGTATTTTCAGGTTTTATTTGTAGATTTTTTAATATCTTCAAATATATCCTTTGGTTTTTTATCTTTTAATTTGTCCACGTTTTCCTCAAAATAAGTTGTTGTAGGGGCGATTATTAATCGCCCGCTCTTCGAAGAACATGCTTAAGAATATAAGTTTTTTAGCAAGCCTTTGTTAGAACGGGCGATTGCTAATCGCCCCTACATCTCTCTACAATTTTAAATTCACCTAAAATTCAGGATACCCACAAACACCAATTTATGTGTATCCCATTTTCCATTACACGAATAATTGTACCCAATAGTAAACTCCATCTAATTCAAATACTCCTATTCCTATTTCAGTAAAGCGACTATTAATCATATTTTTATAATGACCTAGAGAATATTTCCAACATAATGATACTGTGTCTTCTGAATCATATCCATATACGATATTTTCTGCAAGTGCACTTATTTTCATCTCACTTGCTACTGTAAAACACTTACTTCCATTTGGTCTTGTATGAGAATATTTATTTGCATAAGCCATTTCTACTGCTCTAACACATGCCGCAACACATAACTGCTCATTTAAATTCAAGTTTACTCTATTTGTTACATTTTCAACTGCATTTACATTTGCCTCTTGTCTATAACTATTTGTGTTTTCTATTATTTTACTTATCTTACTAGCATGTTTCCTTCTAGTAGCTTTTGCTTCTGGAAGTAATTCTTCTGTTGTTGCACTGTAACGGCTCCTGTCATATTCTGTCGAATTTTTTGTTGACTTTACGGTTTTACTTCCATCACTATAAATATTATAGGTTATAGTAGTATATCTATTGATTACAACACCATATTTAGTTTCAGTATTTGTTAATTTTTTTTGCGTATCTGTCCCTATTAATTTAGGCTTTTGTGTTGTTATATTGCTTTTATTTTCTGATGACCCAACTTTCATTGTATTGTTGGTTGTTGTTGCTTTTTTATCTGTTGTTATTATTTTATTTTCTTTTTTTGTTTCTTCGATTTTCTTTATAATATCTTTATTTTCCTTTTTTGTTTCTTCGTTTTCCTTCTTAATTTCCCCATTTTCTCCGTCAGTATTATCTGTTGTAATAATATCATTTATAAAGCTTAATGCCTCCCCTTCTACTATTTCCGCTTCCTTTATTTCAGTTATTACTGGCACTTCAAAAAACTGCATATTTTCTTCTGTAATCTTATTTTCTAATTCTTGTATATCCTTATTCTTAAATATAAAGTACCATATACCAACTGCAATAATATCTAAAAGAATTAAAACTGACAATACTATTATAACTATCTTCTTTAAATTTTTTTTGATTTTGTCCTTAATTTTTTCTTCTTCCATAATATTTCCCCCTTACTCTTATTTTTATTTTTTGCCTTCTTGTATAATATGACAATAACGTTTTAAACTATTGTTTGTAATCACCTCCATTTAATCTTTATTTAAAAGTGATTTTAGCAATTTATTGTTATTACTATATTATAATATATTTTACAAAAAAGCAAGTGGATATTGCAAAATTTTGCAAAAATTTGACACTACAGCAAATATATGGTATACTTTACATAAGGTGAAAGTTTGTGTCTTAGAAAGGAGGCGAGTATATATGGGAATTAAAATTGATATAGATGGAGCAAATATAAGTGGTAATTCAACGGTATTAAATGGTGTAAAGATTTCAGGAAACAGTTCAGTTGATATTGAAGTTGAAAATTCTGAAATTAAAGAAAATTCTAGAGTTTTAAATGGTCTTGATGTAGAAAATGCTCAAGTTGAGGTAAAATTAAAAGATCTAAGTTTAGGTAAAGATGCAGAATTTATGAATGACAGAAAATTTACGGGAAGTGCTTCTCACAAACATGAACAGGATCATACAGAAGAAACTACTAAAACAACTGTTAAAAAAGATGGATTTTTAAAAAGAGTTCTAAAGTCAATATTAAATTTAGAGGATGTGGAATATGATAGTGAAGAGGTAACATATTCGAAAAAAAGCCATAAAGATTTTGAGGATGAACTTTCTAGAGGAGGAAAATTAAAGAATTTAGATAAATCTGAAACGTCACGCTCTGCTGATAATTCAAAGTCAAAACAAAAAAGTAATGATAGGGGCAGATAGATATTTATAATAAAGAATCATAATTAAATGTTTTATAGTAGGGGCGATTAGCAATCGCCCGTTCTAACAAAGGCTTGCTAAAAATCTTATATTCTTAAGCATGTTCTTTGAAGGGCGGGCGATTAATAATCGCCCCTACAACATATATTTATAATTTTGTATAATTTTTAATATATAAAATCCCCCATACAAACACAAATTTATATATTAAAAATGCTGTGAATTGTAGCGAACTGTCCTCAAATAAGTAAAATATTTTTTATACCATTGTTTTATTTTTTGTTTTATGCTATTATATATTTATATTTTTTTAAGGAGGAGAATTTATGATTTGGATAATTTTAGCAATCATTGTTGTTATAGTACTTTGGGTTATTGCTACTTATAACAGTTTGGTTGGTTCTAAGGTAAAAGTAGATAATTCCTTTAGTCAAATTGATGTTCAATTACAAAGAAGATTTGATTTAATACCAAATTTAGTTGAATGTGTTAAAGGTTATATGGAACATGAGTCAGATGTTCTTACAAAAGTTACTGAATTAAGAACTTCTTGGGCATCTGCTAGTTCAGTTTCTGAGAAAGTTGAAATTGATAATCAATTATCTGGTGCACTTAAAACTATTATGGCAGTTTCTGAAAACTACCCTGATTTAAAGGCTAATCAAAACTTTACTGGATTACAACAAGATTTAAAAGATACTGAGAATAAGATTTCTTATGCTAGACAATTTTATAATGATGCTGTTACGAGATATAATAGAAATTTAATGGTGTTCCCTTCAAATATTGTTGCTTCTATGTTTCATTTTACACCAACCACATTATTTGCAGTTGATTCTGCCGAAGCAAAGCAAAATGTTAAAGTTGATTTTGGAAAATAATATCATAGAACAAATAAGAAAAATCAAAGATTTTTCTTTAATTTGTTCTCGCCCGATTGAGTTTTCGACTGTAAGGAGAAAATCTCAAGGGCTAGCGATTATAGCATTTATATAATAGGAAAGTATAACTTTCCTATTATATAAAAAAATCCACCTTTTGGTGGATTTTTATATATGATATACTTTTCCTGCATTTTTATATGTTATTTGTGCTATTTCTTCTATTGTCTTTCCTCTTATCTCTGCTATCTTTTGTGCTGTATATTTTATATTTCTTGAATCATTCCTTTTCCCTCTATTTGGTTCTGGACTTAAATATGGGCAGTCTGTTTCTATTAACAATCTGTCTTCTGGTACAATATTTATTAGTTCTGTGTTTTTTGTGTTTTTAAATGTTATTGGTCCTGCAAATGATATATATAGTCCTGTATTTAAGCCTGTTTGTATTAAGTCTTTGTTTAATACACAACAATGTAATATTCCTGAATATTTTGGTATTTCTGTACCCTTTAATATTTCTATTGTATCCATTATTGCATCTCTTGAATGTATTACAATTGGTAGTTTTAATTCATTTGCTAGATTTATTTGTTGTGTAAATGCAAATTTTTGTAATTCAATATTATCTTTTTCCCAATGATAATCTAGTCCAATTTCTCCTATCGCTACTACTTTTTCATTAAAAGACATTTTCTTTATTTGTTCTATTTGTACTAAAATTTCTTCTTTGCTTTTACCAATATCACTTGGGTGAATTCCAATTGCTGAATAAATAAATTCATTATCATTTGCGATTTCTAATGCCTTTTTTGACTTTTCTATATTATATCCTATTACTACTGTTTTTGTTATTCCTTGTTTGTATATTTGTTCTATTATTTCTTTTCTGTCTTCATCATATGCTTCATCATTATAATGTGAATGTGTATCAAAAAATTCCATTTATAAATTCTCCTTTACTTGTCTATCTCGGCTACTACTGTTGCTGTTGCATATGTTTTGCAATGAGAAATACTTATATCTATTCCTTGTAAACCTTCAATATTAATGCCTATAAATTTTACATTTGGTCTACCATTTTCGTCATTTATTATTTCTGCATTCTTCCAACCAATTCTAAATTTATCTCCTAGAGCTTTTGATATTGCTTTAAATATTGCTTCTTTTGCTGCAAACCTCGCTGCATAGTGCTGATATTTTACATTGTTTTTACTTTCACAGTATTTAATTTCGTTTGGAGTATATATTCTATTTACAAATGGTTGTCCTGTCTTTTCTATTGATTCTTTTATTCTCTCAATCTCTATTATATCTGTTCCACAATATGTTTTCATTGCTACCTCTTCCTTGTATATGCAAGGGCACATGCAATGTGCCCCTACAATCAATTGTAAATTAGTATTTTTTACATGATTTGGAAAAGAAACAAGTAGTACTAGGCATTTCAAATCAAAAAAGCGGAGATGTACTAGTGTACATTGAGCATTTTTTTGTATTTGAAATAACGACGTAATACGCAGTTTATTTTTCAAATCTACATATCAGTATAATATTCTGCGCCTATCCCCTTATGCCACTTACCTATAAAATCTATAATCTGACTTTCATCTAAACTATAAGTTGGTTTTATAACAATCTCTCCCTTAGCATTTACAACTCCCCATAAACCATCTTTTTTAACACCAGCAAACCCATATTTATTAAGGTCTGTAACATCTTCATAATCATATTTTACGACAATTTTTCCTTTTGAATTAACAAACCCATATTTTCCATCTTTCTCATTTGGCACAATATCATTATTTGCTGATAATGGTTTTTGCTCTTTTTCTTCAAATTTAAAATTATATGTTTTATTTTCTGCTCCCATAACAACTGTCATGTATTCATCAAATATTTCAATTTCATCCACTGTTAATTTTAGGTTAATAGTTGAATCAAATATATCATATTGATTTTGAGAGTTCTTAGCTATTAATATTCCTGCTGTTGGGTTATATGTAATACTATCATACTTAAAATCTAATTGTACTTCATTGTTTACATCTATTACTCCATATTTTGATTTTTTGGCTATATAACGGTTATTATCCATGAAGATTATATCTTCATATTGAGTTCCTATTTTGTTTTCTGAATTAATAGTTGTAACTCCATATTTGCCTTTTTCCTTAAATATGATATTTGTCTCATTTATATCCTTTATATCCTCAAAGTTCTTATCTATTACTACATTTCCATTCTTATCAATTATCTTATATGCATTATCAATTTTTACTGCATATTTATTAGATGAATATATAGGTTTTATGTCAGCATATTTGTTTTCAAATATAACTGCTTTATTAAAGTCTATTATTCCATATTTTCCTTCTTTATTGATTGTTATATACCCATTTTTGTAATTATCTCCTATTGCTTTTATCTCTTTATATTCTGCATTTATTATCACATTTCCTTCATAATCACAAAGTCCTACACTATCGCTTTTTTTTATTATTAAGCTATTGTCAACTCCTTTTAATAGTGATATTTCATCATAGCTAATTTCTAATAATTCCTTATTTTTTAAGTCTATAAGTCCATATTTTCCATCTCTTTGTACTATTAATATATTTTGTAAATATGCAAGTTCTCCTTTTTCATCTATATAATCTATAAACTTTACATTGTCATAGCCTGTAATTACATCAGCATTCTTTTCATTTACTACTTTTGTTTTATATGTTCCTGTTTCATAGTTTACATCATATGTACATATAAATAATGTTTGAGAATTGTTTGGTATTACTGGCATTTCATCATACTGAGGTTCAATTACAATATCTCCATTTGAACTTATTACTCCCCATTTTCCATTGCTATATACTGGAAAATAATTTACTGCTGTAATTTTTCCTGTTGATGTCATACCAGTTGAAAATAGCTTCTTTATTCCTACTATAAACATTATTACTACAATAAATAATATTAAAACTGCAAATACCTTTTTATAATTTAATTTTCTCTCATCATCATATCTTTTTGCTCTACCTGCTCTTTTTGCCATGTGTTCATACCTCCAATGTCTGTTTTTGTAACGTGTGCAACAAATTTATGTGATATAAATTTATTCACTCTATTACCATAATTTATATCACATTTTTATTGCAAAGTACAGGTTTTTTTTTAATATTTATAAAATAATTTTTATACAAATTTAATGGGCACGGTAAACCGTACCCCCTACAATAGGTATATAATATTTTTATTCCACTGTAACTGATTTTGCTAAATTTCTTGGTTTGTCTACATCTAATCCCTTTGCTTTTGATACATAATATGCTAATAGTTGCATTGGTATTACTGTTAATATTGGTGATAGTAGTTTGTTTGTTTCTGGTACTTTTATTACTTTCTTGAAATTGTATTTACTTAAATCTTTATCTGTGACTACTATTACATTCGCACCTCTTGTTATTACTTCTTGTAAATTGCTAACACTCTTCTTTACGAGTTTTTTGTCTGATATAATTCCTATTACTGTTATTCCATTTTCAATTAAGGCTATTGGTCCATGTTTTAATTCACCTGCTTGATACGCATCTGAGTGAATATAAGATATTTCTTTTAATTTTAAAGATGCTTCTCTTGTTACTGTAAAGTCTATCCCTCTTCCTATAAAGAATACATCTTTTTGTTCATAGATTTCATTTGCTAATTCTTTTATTTCTTCTGATGTTTTTAATGCTTCTTCTACTTTTTTTGGCAGTTGCAATATTTCATTTTTTAATGTTTCTATCTCTTCACTATAATTTTCTAATACTTCTGCAAAGTGTATTGCTAATAATTCTAGTAATACTACTTGAGATGTATACGCCTTTGTTGATGCTACTGCAATTTCTGGTCCTGCATGTGTATAAATAGTGTAATTAGCTTCTCTTGTTATTGAACTTCCTATTACATTGCTTACTGCGATTGTTTTACATTTTTTATGTTTGGCAAGTTTTAAAGCTGCTATTGTATCTGCTGTTTCTCCTGATTGGCTTATAAATATTGCTAGTGTTTTTTCATCTATTAATGGGTCTCTATATCTAAATTCTGAGGCTACATCTACTTCTGTGTCTATTTTTAAAAGTCTTTCAAAAGTGTTTTTTGCTACTAATCCTGCGTACATTGCTGTACCACATGCTACTATTTTTATTTTATTTATTGATTTAAGATAATCTTTATCTATTTCTATATCATCAAATTGGCATTTTTCGTTTTCTTTTAGTCTTGAACCTATTGTTTCTCTAATTGATTTTGGTTGCTCATATATTTCCTTTAGCATGTAGTCTTCATATCCTTCTTTTGATGTTGCTTTTTCACTCCATTCTATTTTTTCTATTTTCTTCTCTATATTATTTAAGTTTTCATCATAGAATTTTATTTCATCCCTTGTTAATTCTACAAATTCACCATCTGCCAATAAGTAAAAGTCTCTTGTATATTCTAGCACTGCTGGTATGTCTGAGGCAACAAATTTGTCATTTCCTGCAACTCCTATTACCATAGGGCTATCTTTTCTTGCAACTACTATTTTATCTGGCTCATCTTTAGATATTACTTCAATTGCATAACTTCCTTTTAAGTCTTTACATGCTTTATTTACAGCTTTTAATAGGTCTTTTTCTTCTTTATAATAGTAACTAACTAGATTTGGTATTACCTCTGTATCTGTTTCAGAATAAAATTTATATCCTTTATTTATTAAATCCTCTTTTAATTCATGATAATTTTCTATTATTCCATTATGTACTACTGCAAATGTATTATGATTATCTAAATGAGGATGTGCATTTACCATAGATGGTTTACCATGTGTTGCCCATCTAGTATGTGCAATTCCTATTGTACTTTCTAATTCATTTATCCCTTCTAAATTATATAGGTTACGTACTCTCCCCTTATCTTTTTTGCAAACTATTTCTTTATTTTCTATTACTGCTATTCCTGCTGAATCATATCCTCTATATTCTAATTTTAAGAGTCCATTTATTAAGATTTCATTTGCCTTGTTTTTTCCAATGTATCCAACAATTCCACACACCTTAAAAAACCTCCTATTCAAATAATATATAATATACCATATTCAATAAAAATTAGCAAGTCCTTATGAAATTTCCTAAAACAATTGAATTTTAGAGGGCTAGATATGTGAACTTTTAGGAATATTCCCTATGTTCATAATTCAATGTTCCCAGAGGTTGTTTGAACATTTAATTCTACATATGGCTCTTGTCCCATAACATTTCTTCCATTAGGAAAATCTATATTCCCTGATGTGCTTTTGGCTCTTATCTCACAGTTAGATTCACTGTTTATATTCATTTTTACATTTCCTGATGTGCTCTTTATTGTTGATTTCTCTGTTATTTTAAAATCACTACTTTCAATGTCTCCTGATGTACTGGTTAATTCTACATTACCATCAATTTTCTCTATTTCTATATCTCCTGATGTAGTTTTTGCTTCTATTTTTCCTTTTGCACTTTCCACTAAAATATCTCCAGATACTGTTTTTAGTTTTATCACATCACTTTCCAATTTTTTTAACTCAATTTCTCCTGATACTGTTTCTATATTAATATTATCTGCTTCAATATCTCCCATTTCTATATCTCCACTTGTTGTATATATCTTTAAGTCTTTGAATTTTAAATTATCATTTGTTTTTATGTCTCCAGATACAGCATTTATATCTAATTCCTTTTCATACATTTTTGGAATATATACATCCAATACTATTTTATTTACATAGAAAAAACTAAAATGTATATTATTCTTCTTTCTAATTGTTATATTTGATGAAGTTTTATCAACCTTAAATTCTTCATCTCCTTTTAATTCTTTATATGAGTATTGTATAACTTTTAATTCACTTTCTTCTGTAAAAAATACATTTACATCTGAAGAATCCAATTCAAATTTCAATTTTTCAATATCTTTTAAGTCTATTTTTTCTTCTTTTCTTATATATTCTTCTTTTCTTATTTCTTCTGAAGTTCCAAATCCCATAAACCAATTCCACTCTTTATTTTGGATTGAAAAAATTAATAAGTTACATAGTGCAATTGTAAAACTTATTAGAATAACAATTAATATAATAATTCCTACTTTTCTCATTTATTCCTCCCCCAATTTGAATATCAATTTAACAATATTTTCTATTAATGATGCTATTAAAAATATAATCCAAGATATATACCAAATACCAAATGTAAAACTAACTATTAAATATATAATTACTGTCAATGTCCATATAATTGAATCTATAGCCTTTTTTATTTCTTTATTTTTATCATTTTTTCCTTTCCATTCTTTGAATTCTTCTACTATTGTGTCATCATATTTTGTATATTTTGGTTTTGTCATAAAATGATATATTAGTACACATGTAGATACTCCTGCAATTGAAAGAAAGCTTGATACTGTTATAAAGTCTGGAAGCCCTAGTTCATCTAAAACTACACATGCTATTACACTTAAAATATATAGACCAACACAAATAGATACTATAAGTCCTGTCTTTTTTCTTGATTGTTCTACATATTGTGTATGTATAGGATTGTTTTTGTTTAGTTCTTCAATTAATTCATCCACATTTCCAATTTCCTTGATAACTGTTTGTAGTGCTTCTTCTTCATTTTTCCCTTGTTTTATTAAATCTTCATATTTATCTTCTGCATTAGAAATAATTTCATCTTTTAAATCATTTGCTCTTTTAGTATTTGGAGCATCTTGAAATAATGTATTTACTTCTATTCTAATTTTTTCATTCATTGTTTTATTTCCTCCTTTTACTCTATATCTGATTTTTTTGGCATTACTATTGCTGCTACTATATATGCAATAATTCCGCCCCCCCAACAACAAGAAAATATAATCCATAGTAGACGTACTAGTGTTGGGTCAATATCAAAATATTCTGCAATTCCACCACATACACCATCTAATTTCTTGCCTGTTTCTATTTTGTATAATCTTTTTTTCACTCTTCTCTTCCTCCCCCATTACTATGATTTATTAAATTCAAATTAATTGTTCTAGCACTTGAAAAACAACTCTAAAGAGCAATTATTTTAAATTTTTTGCTATATTAATTTATCAATAAGTTCTTTAGTTAAATTCCATTCTTCTATATTCTTTTTATAGAATTCAATTCCTTCATTCGTAATAGAATAATATCTTCTTCTTGCTCCACTATTTCCTTCTCCCCAAAAAGATGAAATATATCCCATTTCTTCTAGCCTCCTAAAAGCACAATATAATGTTGCATCATTTAATTCATATTTGTCATTTGTCTTTTCTTTTATTGATTTGTTGATTTCGTATCCATAACTATTTCCCTTCATTAGATGTGCTAAAATAATTGTTTCTGTATGCCCTCGTATCATATCTGCTCTAATTGACATATTATCACCTGCTTTCTTTATATTAGTATTATACATCAATATACCTTATCTGTCAAGGTATATTAGATTAAAAAAATGACACAGGTAAATTTGAGTTTGTGGGGAGGATAAAAATTGTAGAGAATTATAATTATACGTTGTAGGGGCGG
>CAOKMR010000043.1 GCA_948469815.1 uncultured Clostridiaceae bacterium
TTTTGATGAAGATAAAGCTTTTGAGATATACTCTAAAGTTCGTATGCAACCTAATAAAAACAAGAATAAAGAAAGGGCAAGGTAAAATAATGAAAGATAATCAAACATTAGAATATCATGAAAAACAACAATTTAATAGCGAAAATTTACAACAATATGATAATGAGGGACAAAGATACTTTTTGGCTTATTTATTAAGAAAGGGTTATAATTTGGAAATAAAAGAGAGCAAAATAATTTTCAAAGATATAACATCTGAAGAAAAAGTAAAAGAAATGATAGAACACTATAACAATGATAGTAGAATAGATAACCTTAATGTTAAAAGACAATGTATAAGAGAAGCAAGAGCAATAGGATTAGAAGAATATAGTCAAATGGTAGATAAAAAATTGAGAAGTTTGAATCAAAAGGAAAGGGAAAAAACAGAGAGATAATTTTTATAAACAAGTCGACCTAGGTTGATTTGTTTTTTTACATAGTCATCATTATTGATGGCTGATTTTTATGAAAGGAGGGTAAAAAGTGTCAAAGTGTAAAGTAATTGCCATAGCTAATCAAAAACGGTGGAGTAGGAAAAACAACTACAACAGCTAATTTGGGAAATGGGCTAGCTAGAAAGGGGAAAAAGGTATTACTAATAGATTTAGATCCACAAGGAGATTTGACAACATCATTGGGGTACAAAAATCAAGACAACATGGAGATAACAATAAAAAATATTATGGAGAAAGTAATACAGGAAAAGCCTATAAGCAAGAATGAAGGAATACTACAAAATGCAGAAGGTGTAAATTTAATGCCTGCTAATATTGAATTAGAAGCACTAGATATATCGTTAGTTAAATATATAAACAAAGAAAATATATTGAAACAATACATTGATAATGTTAAAGAAGATTATGATTATATTTTAATTGATTGTAGACCTTCATTAGGACTTCTTACAATAAACGCACTTGCAACAGCTGATAGTGTAATTATTCCAGTTCAAGCTCAATACTTACCTCTTAAAGGAATGACACAGCTAATACAAACAATAGATAAAACGAGAGTACAGATAAATCCAAGACTAAAAATAGATGGAATATTATTGACCATTGCAGATATGAAAACAAATTTAGCAAAGACAACAATAGAAACATTAAGAAATAGTTATGGAAGCAGAATAAAGATATACAACACAGTAATTCCTATGGGAGTAAAAGCAGCCGAAAGTACGATAGAGGGCAAGAGTATATATGCTTATGACAAGAAAAGTAAGCCAGCAGTAGCTTATGAAAATTTTACGGAGGAGGTGTTGAAGAATAGCGAAAAGACCAGAGATAGAACTACCCAGTGTAGATGAGTTACTAAAATTTAGCACAAATAAAGGAAAAGCTGAAACAGTAGTAATATTAAATCCAAATGATATTACAGACTTTCCAAATCACCCATTCAAGATAGTGGACAATGAAGAAATGGACAATATGGTGGAGAGTATAAAAGCAATAGGAGTAAAAGAGCCAATTCTAGTAAGACCAAAGCAAAATGGTGGTTATGAAATGGTAGCAGGACACAGAAGAAATTATGCAACGAAAAAAGCAGGATTAAATGGAATACCTGCTATTGTTAGAGATATGACTGATGAAGAGGCTACTGTTATAATGGTGGATAGTAATATACAAAGGGAGAAAGTATTACCATCAGAAAAGGCATACGCATACAAGATGAAAATGGAAGCATTAAGTCATCAAGGCAAAAAAGAAACTTCTCGACAAGTTGGCAAGAAGTTAATAAGTGCAGATGTCGTTGGAAAAGATAATGGAGAAAGTGGCAGACAAGTTCAAAGATATATAAGGCTAACAGAACTAATAAAAGAATTGCTAGATATGGTTGATATAGGTAAAATATCTTTTAACCCAGCTGTTGAGATTTCTTATTTAACTAAAGAAGAACAATATTTATTGCTAGATTATATAAAAAGATATGATGCAACCCCCTCACAATCACAAGCAATATATTTAAAAAAGTTAAGTCAAGAGGGAAAATTAACAACAGATAAGCTAGAAGAAATAATGTCAGTAGAAAAACCAAATCAAAAGCCAAAATATAATATACATTATGATAGGTTTGAAAAATACCTGCCTAGAGATGTAGTAACAGAGAAAGAAGTGGAAGATTTCCTTTTTAAATGTGTAGAAGAACATCACAGAAGAT
Organism: uncultured Clostridiaceae bacterium; assembly: GCA_948469815.1. GTDB lineage: Bacteria > Bacillota > Clostridia > TANB77 > CAG-508 > CAKPSH01. The sequence goes on from CAOKMR010000043.1 coordinate 2,200, forward strand.
TAAAACAAAGACAAATGGCTAGATAATTTGTGTGGGAGTACAAAATAAGAATAATATTTTAATTTGTATATTTGAAAGTAACTAAACATTGTAGTAAAATAAAGAAAAAAAGGAGATGTTTGGTTATGAGTAAAAATAAGAAAATTGTTATTTTAATTACAATATTAGTTATAATAGTATTAGGAATTGCAGGAATATTCATATATAAGAATAGGAAAGTTGATAATATTGTTATTGGGGAAAACAATAAAAATCAAATGCAAGAGAATAATGAGCCAGAAAATATAATAGACAATGAAAATATTATTGAAAATACAGTAGAAAACAATGTAGATCAAAGTAATACTGTTGAAGATAATACAACATCACAAAATCAAGCAGTAGAAGAAAGTAAAACAGTAGAAACTACACAGCCAGTTCAAGAAAAAAATATAAAGACATCAGCTAAAAAAGAAAATAATAAAACTACAACAAGTAAACAACAAACAACACAAGAAAAAACACCATCTCAACCTCAAAAGAGTGAGCCAAGTTCTAAAAGTGAACAAACAACAACACCAGTAAAAAATAATGATAATAGTTATAAAGAGCAAGAAGTTCAAATTGCACCAAAAACAGAATGTGTAGGGAATAATCATAAAATAGGTGCAGGAAATACTGGTAAATGGTTTGAAACACAAGAACAAGCAGCTGCATATTTCAAAGCAGAAATAGCAAAGTGGGGAAAGCAATGGGAGAATTTTGAGATAACAGATGATGAATATCACAAGAATTGCCCTTATGGGTACGAAGTTTGGACTTGTCCTCAATGTCAAAAATGGACAGTAAACTTCTATTATAATAAATAACAAAATAATAATATTTGATTTAAGAACAGGTTATAAAGACTTGTTCTTTTTTTCGTTAAAAGGAGGAAAATTTAATGTTAAAAGCAAAGAAGTTAAAGAAAGTTATAGCTTTAATGTTTATAGCAATCACATTGTTAAGCACAGCACAACCTATTTTTGCAGTAACAGATAGTGGTAGTGGAAAATGGACAGCAGGACAATGGGATTCTAATATTTACACAACAGATAATAAGTCAGATTTAGGAATGCTTATGAGAAGATTAGTAAATACCACAACAGGAGAAAAAATCACAGTTTTTTGTGCAGAACATGGTGTAAATTCACAAACAGGAACAGTAGAAACAGGAACACATAATACACCAACAGATCCTAAAGTAAAAAGAGCTTGTAAAGTAGCTTTCTTTGGGTGGTATCAAAAATATGGTAATTATTGCATTGATGGTGGAATAATGGCAGCAGATATGAACTCAAGAAAAATGGACTATGTATTCACACAACAAATGGTATGGTCAACATTAGGACAAAGTAATGCTACTTTTAGAAATGCAAGTATTCAAAGCCAATATGAAGCATTTAAAGCAGATATAAATGCAAAAATTGATAATATGGAAAGAAAACCAAGTTTTTGTAGCGAAACAATAACAGTTGAAGTAGGACAAACAAAAACACTTACAGATTCTAATAATGTGTTAGGACAATATGTTAGTTTTGATAAAACAGTAGATGGAATAAGAATAACACATAACAAAGGAGAAAATACATTAAATGTTACAGCAAATGAAGATTGCACAAAGGAAGCAATAAGAATATCAGAAAATACAATGTTTGATTGGGGTGTTATCAAAGAAGAAACACATAACCAACATTCAACAGTATATTTCACTTTTAGAGATGGAGTACAAAATCAATTATACTCTTTGAATTACAATGATCCTGTAACTATGTCTTTAAGTTTCAAAATAAATCTTTTAGGAAATTTAGAGTTAAGTAAACTAAACACAAATGGAGATTTAGTTGACGGAGCAATATTTAATGTAACAGGAGAAAATGGATTTAATCGTGATGTAACAGTAACAAATGGAAAAATCAAGTTAGAAAAATTAAGAAAAGGAACTTACTATATAAAAGAAAAATCAAGCCCAACAGGTTATTTACTAAATACAGAAACTTATACAGCAGAAGTAAAACCTAATCAAACAACAGAGCAAGCAATAGTAAACACAGAGCCAACAGCAGAAATTACAGTAACAAAGACAAATACAAATGGAGATAAAGTACAAGGAGCAAAATTTCAAATAATTGCTAATGAAGATATATACAATGTTGCCAGAACAGTAAAACACCACTCAAAAGGAGATGTAGTAGCAACTATTACAACCAATAGTGTAGGAGTTGCAAGCAAATCAAATTTGCCACTTGGAAAATATAAAATTAAGGAAATTGAAGTGCCAACAGGTTACTTATTAAATACTGAACAAAAGGAAGTTACTTTAAGATATAAAGACCAAAACACAAATGTTATATTTGGAAGTGTTACAGTAGAGAATACAGAGCCAACAGGAAATTTAGTTATTGAAAAAACAGACAAAGAAACAGGAAACAAAAATAGAGTAGATAAAAAATCACATCATGGAGATGCAACACTTAAAGGAACTGAATACACTTTGTATGCAAAAGAAAGAATAACAAATGTTGCAGGGACAATAAAATATTTTGATAAAGACGAACAAATAGCAACATTTACTTTCAACGAATATGGAGTAGCTAGTATAAAAATAACAAATAATAATACACCTGCAAAAATAAGTGTAGAGGGAACAAAATTAACAGGACTACCAATGGGAAAATATTATGCAAAAGAAACCATAGTACCAACAGGTTATATGCCAGATACAAAAGTGTATGATTATACATTTTCATACAGAGATATGAATACAAAGGTTATAGAAGTAGCAGGAACAGTTACAAATACAGTAGAAAAAGCACCTTTTGAAGTAATCAAGGTTAGCACAAATGAAAATGCAACAGCAGAAACAGTAGCAAATGCAGAATTTACAGCAATACTTTCAAAATATGTTGACTATTACGGAAGTTTTGATGAAGCAAAGAAACATTTAAGCGAGTTTGCAACAGATGAATATTCAATATTTAGAACAGGAACTAATGGACACGGAATTTCTGGACTTTTAGCTTATGGAGAATATACAGTAAATGAAACTTATACACCATCTCCAGAGATAACAACAGTTGAACAATTCTATGTAACAATAGATAAAGACAGTAAAACACCAGTTAAAGAACTTGTTGAAAATGATTTGCCATTTGAGGCATATATAAAAATGCAAAAACAAGATAAAAAGACAGGAAAATTTGTAACTTATTCTAATGCAACATTTGAATTATACAGATTAAATGAAGATACAAACAAATGGGAACAAGTACAATGTAAAATTAGTGATAAATATTATAAAACTTGGACTACAAATAGTGAGGGAGTTGCAAAAACAGAAACAAAGTTAGAAGCAGGAAAGTATAAATTAACTGAAATAAAAATTCCAACAGGATTTATACAATTAGATGAAGAATTAACTTTTAAAGTAGATAACAGAAACTCTACACTAAATTATGATAAAGACTGGGATGCTTGGATTACAGTAACAGCAAAGAATAGTCAACCAACAGGAACACTAAAATTAAATAAAAAAGTAGCATTAAGAGAAGATATGGACAAAACAATGATAAAAGATATTGACTTTACAAAAATATCTTTTGAATTAGTAGCAGATGAAGAAATAATTGATTATGCTGACGGATCTACTATATATGAAAAAGGAAAAGTAGTAGGAAAATATAATTTAAAAGCTGATGGAACATTAACAGTTTCAAATTTACCAATGGGCAAATATCATTTAAAAGAACTAACAACAATAGATGGAGCAGTATTAGATACAACAGAATACGAAGTAATATTTGAACAAAAAGATACAGTAACAAAAGAATATGTTGTAGAGAAAGATATTGAAAATAAAACAACAGCAATAGAAGTTAGCAAAACAGATATAACAGGAGAAAAAGAGTTAGTTGGTGCGAAACTAACTATTACAGACGAAAATAACGAAGTTATTGATAGTTGGGTATCTACTGAAAAGACTCACAAAATAGAAAGTTTAGTTGTAGGAAAAGAATATACACTAAAAGAAGAAACAGCACCAAATGGATTTGTAGTAGCAACAGAAATCAAATTCAGAGTAGAAAATACAACAGAGATTCAAAAAGTAACAATGATAGACAAAGTAGTAACAATGACAAAACAAGACATTGGAGGAAATGAAGTCGAAGGTGCAGAACTTCAAGTTATTGATGAAGATAACAATATAGTTGATGAGTGGACATCTACAAAAGAGCCACATAGAATTAACAATTTAGTAGAGGGAAAAACATATACACTTATTGAACAATATGCACCAGACGGATTTGTAATATCAAATGAAATCAAATTTACTGTAACTACTGATAAAGAAACACAAGAAGTAAAAATGATAGATAAAGTAGTTGAAATATCAAAACAAGATGTTAGTGGAAATGAACTAGAGGGAGCTACTTTAGTTGTTACTAACACAAAAACAAAGAATATTGTGGACAAATGGGTTTCTGGTAAAGAGCCACACAAAGTAAATGGTCTTATAGAAAATGAAGAATATATACTACACGAAGAAATAGTAGTAAATGGCTATGTAAAAGCTACTGATGTGAAATTCACAGTAACAAGTGATAAAGAAACTCAAAAAGTAATAATGATAGACAAAATATTAGAAGTTGTAAAAACAGATCTAGTAACAGGCGAAGAAATTGAGGGAGCAGAATTAAAAGTAATTGACGAAGATGGCAATATAATAGATGAATGGACATCTACAAAAGAGCCACATAGAGTAGTTGGATTAGAAGAAAACAAAAAATACAAATTAGTTGAAATTACTGCACCTTATGGCTATGAAATTACAGAAAAAATAGAGTTTACTGTAAGTGAAGATAAAGAAACACAAAGAGTAGAAATGAAAGATATGCCTATTCTTCAAGATATTAAATTAGTAAAAATTGATAGCAATACAAAAGAAGTAATAAAAGATAAATTTATCTTCGGAATATATGAAGATGTAGAATGCACAAAACTTATAAAAGAAGTAAAATCAGATAAAGAAAATGGAACAGTTTTATTTGAAGATTTAAGATATGGAACTTATTATATTAAAGAAATAGCAGCACCAAAGGGTTATGTATTATCAGACAAAGTAATCAAAGTTGAAATGAATGACAAAGGAACATTTATTGATAATGAAAAAGTAGAAAGTGAAGATTCAACATATACTTTTGAATTTGAAAATGTACCAGTAGATACACCAAAAACAGGAGATAATAGTAACTTAAAACTATATGTAGGTTTATTAGGATTATCTATACTTGCATTAGCTAGTGTGGGAGTACACAAATATAAAAAGAGAAAATCAGTAAATAAAAAATAGACCAATAACAAGGTGGCTTTAATTAGCCACCTTAATTCAATTTAAGGAGGAATTATAATGCCACAATATACACTAACACAAAGTGTAAAGACATTGGAAAAATTATTTGAAAACAATATAGATTCAGAACAAAAAATAAAAGCCTTAAAATGGGAAGATTTGAAGCAGTTTAGCCCTGTTGAAAAAAGTTTTATTATGGATTTAAAAGAAGCAGTAGCAAAGAAAAATGTAATAGGATTTTTAGCAGGAAAAGAGGAAACAGAAAGGAGATAACTATGATAGAACATTATAAAAAGCCATCAGTAAAATTCATTGTAAATAAAGGAAATTTTAATAAACTAATGGCATTACTTGCATTTCAAGAAGAAAATATTGTAACAGAAGAATGGAAAGAAAAAGCAAGAAACCTACAAGATCTTTTATTAAGATATTCTATACCACAAAAAGATGAAGAGGGAGAAATATCTATAATAGACATTGGACTATTCCAAAAAGAAGCAGCAGAGTTAATAGTTTTATTACTTTCTGCATTTGATAATGTATTAAAAGTAGATGAAGATTATACAAGGAAAATGAAAAGACAATAATGTAGAGGAGGAATAGTTTGGGAAAAATAACAGAAACAAGACAACTCTATAAAGAAGTCATAAATGAACTTTCACAAAGTGCAGAAAATTGGAGAAAGTTTTTAGATAGCAGTTCATGGAATTTCAAATATGATTTTGATGACCAAATTCTTATATATGCACAGCGACCAGATGCAAGAGCTTGTGCAACTATGCAAGAGTGGAATAAAAAAGTAGTACCACATAGATGGGTAAATAGTGGAGCAAAGCCAATATATGTATTCGATAAAAATCCATATAGTGAATATCCATTTAAGTTAGTATTTGACTTATCAGATACTAACAACTATAATAATACAAAATACAAATTATGGTCTATAAAACAAGAATATGAAGAAGATATAATTGAAAGTTTAGAAGCAAATTTTGGAGATATAGGCTCAAAAGAAAATTTATCACAAGCTATAATTTCAGCAAGTTATAATATGGTAGTAGATAATATAGAAGATTATTTTACATCAATTATAAAAAACAAGAAAAACTCAATGCTTGAAACTATATCAGATGATGAAATAAAAACTATGCTTATTACAACTACATGGGCAAGTGTAAGCTATATGATGATGACTAGATGTGGAATAAATGCAAAAGATCAAATACAAGAGCAAGAGTTATCATATATAAAATACTTTAATAACCAAGAAGTTATAACAACATTAGGTGCAAGTGTAAGTGATATAGCAGAAATGGGTTTGAGAGAAATTGCAAGGACAGTTGCAAATCTACAAAAAAGTGAAAAATTAAAAAATCGTACAATAGAAAAATTTGATAAAGAGATGTATTCTAATGATAATGAAAAAATCAAAGGAGGAAAAGAAGATGGTAGAGAAAATAGAGTACACGAAACAAGGGGATTATTACATGCCCAACCTAGTAATGGAGAAAGAGAAGATACCAAAAGGGAAATACGCTCTGATGAGATACAATTATCTAAAGAATCACAAAAACCACGAGTTGACAATATTAGTAATGAACAAGGAATTAGCACAACACTTGGCACAAGTACAGAAACAAATGAGCCAGAGAGTGGAAGAATTAGTAGAGATGATGAAGAAACAACAAGGAATAACAGAAGAATTGAAAGCCAAAGAGCAAATGACATGGGTGGGACTCATGAACAACATCAAAGCGACAGCAGAGGAAATGGCAGCGAACGAAATAATTTACATTTAGGTATTTATAGTAGGGACAGTAGTAAGGACTGTCCTTATGTTGTTACAGATGCAAAAGTTAATCAAATACTAACTAATGCACCACATTTAAGAGTTTCTAATAGTGAAATTAGACAATACTTTGAAAATGAAAAAGACAAAAATAAACGAGCAGAATTTTTAAAAAGTAGTTTTAATATTGATTATACAGAAATTACAATAAATGATGAAAGATATGGCTATAAAGCATTTGAAAATGGACTTTTAGTATGGAAAGGTAGTTTTTTATCACGAGATACAGAAAGTTTTATTTCATGGGAAAATTTAATTGATAATTATGAAGCTATGATTATGCTTAATCAATTAAAAGATGTGGAAACAAGAATCCCATCTGTTACAGACCAAATGTCTTTAATCAATGAGGCAGAAAAAAAGCCAGAGCTAGAATTTACACAAGAGTTTATAGATAGAGTATTACAAGAAAGAGGGACATTCAGCAAATATTCTATATATCAACAATTTGAAACACATTTGTCATTAAAAGATAATGCAGACTATCTAAAGAAAATGTATGGATTAGGCTATTATGGAACAACTGGAACTGTATCTGGATCAGGAATAGGTTTGCAATGTTCTCCTAAAGGTATGACATTAAATAGAGGTTATTTCAAAGATGAAATTACAACAACAATAAGTTGGAATGATGTAGCAAAAAGAATAACAGAACTTATTAAATTAGAAAGATATTTGAATGAAAAAGAAATTGCAGAATATCCTAACTGGCTAAAAGAACAAGAACAAGCAAAAGAATTAAGAGAAGCAGAAGAAAAGTTAGAAAATCAAGCAGAGCAACAAGAGTATGAGCTTGCCAAAAGAGTATATTCATTTGTTAAGCCATCAGATTTATATAATTATCCAGATGATACAGCAGCTTTAAACACAGATGAAGAAAATATTGAAATAGTAAAATCAGATATAAGTGATACGAGAAATGTAAATGACTATGTAAATGCTTTAAATAAAATAAGAGAAAATATTGCAGATACAGACTCACAAAAACATGAACTAGATGTGATAATATCAATATTAGAGAAAAGAGTTCCACATTATGAATATCATTTAGGAGATACAGTCTATATTGGCGCAGATAAGTATGAAATTGCAGGTATAAAGGACAATGTAGTAACCTTAATTGACACAAAATTTCCTATATTAAATAAAACAATGAGCTTTGATGAATTTGAAAGAAAAGTCAAAGATAACTATTCAAATGACCATTTAATTGTAAAAGAACAAGAAGAAAATACAATAGAAAATAAAGAAGAAAGTTCAGCAGAAGTAAATAGTGATGAAGAACAAACAGAAGAACAAGAAACCCAAAAAGAAGAGATAGCACAGCAAGAAACAGAAGAACAACAAGAAGAAAATGAGCAACAAGTTGAACAAGAAAAGCCATACAAAGTAGGGCAAGAGGTTTATTTAGAATCTGACAGAAAATATAGAATTGACAATATTGATTTAGAAAAAGATACAATAAGTCTATTAGACCTACAAATACCCATGCCTATATTTAGAGAAGAAAGTATCTTAACCTTTGAAAATTTATATAATCAAAATGAGAGGAACTTTCCAAAACAAGATATTAAACCTAATTTTGTAAGAACTAAAAACAAAATTCAAGACTTTGTATTGCACCCAGAAGTAGCAGTAGAAGATAGAAACAATTATAAAATTACAGATAATGATTTAGGAATAGGAACACCTAGAGAAAAATTTGAACGAAATATTGCAGCAATTAAAGTATTGAAAAAGTGTGAAGAGGAAAATAGGTATGCGACTCCAGAAGAACAAGAAATTATGTCAAAATATGTCGGATGGGGTGGCTTACAACAAGCATTTAAAGAAGATGATAGTAGTTGGTCAAATGAATATAAAACATTAAAAGAATTATTAAATGATGAGGAATATAAAAATGCTAGAAAATCTGTGTTAACAGCATTTTATACACCACCTATTGTAATCAATTCAATGTATGAAATACTACAAAATATGGGGTTAAAGGAAGCCAATATATTAGAGCCATCATGTGGTGTTGGAAATTTCTTTGGAATGTTACCAACACAATTAAAAGAATGCAAAATGTATGGTGTTGAGCTTGATTCTATATCTGGAAGAATAGCACAACAATTATATCAAAAGTCTACAATAGCAGTAAATGCCTATGAAAAAGTAGAATTGCCAGATAGCTTTTTTGATGTAGCAGTTCGGCAATGTACCATTTGATGAATATAAGCCAAACGATAAACGATATAATAAAAACAAGTTTCTAACACATGATTACTTTTTTGCAAAAACACTAGATAAGGTTAGACCACGGTGGAGTTATTGCATTTATAACCTCAAAAGGAACAATGGACAAAAAGAATTCAGAAGTTAGAAAATATATTGCACAAAGAGCAGAGTTACTAGGAGCAATAAGGCTACCTAATAACACATTTACCAAAAATGCAGGAACAAAAGTAACTTCAGATATACTATTCTTGAAAAAAAGAGAAAATATGACAGACATTATGCCAGACTGGGTTTATTTAGATACCGACAAAAATGGTATTACAATGAATAAATATTTTGTCGATAATCCAGACATGATATTAGGAACAATGGAAATGGAGCCTACTCAATATGGTAGACCAGATTCGACTTGTAAACCTTATGAGGGAATAGAGCTAAAAACTTTATTAGATGAAGCAAAAGAAAAAATAGAAGGAGAAATTACAGAATATGAAATAGGAGATATTGAAGAAAGAGAAGAAACAATGCTCCCAGCAGATCCTTCTGTAAAAAACTTTTCTTATACTATTATTGATGGCAAAGTATATTTTAGAGAAAATAGTGTAATGGCAGAGCAAGACTTGCCAATTACTACAATAAGCAGAATAAAAGGAATGATAGAACTTCGTGATTGTGTAAGAGATTTAATAGATTTACAAACAGAAGATTATCCAGAAGAAAATATAAAAGTAGCACAAGCAAAGTTGAACAGAATGTATGACAACTATGTTAAGAAGTATGGAATTATAAATAGCAGAGGAAATCGTTTAGCATTTGAAGCAGATAGTAGCTATTATTTACTATGTTCATTAGAAGTAATGGACAGTGAGGGCAGATTTGTGCGAAAAGCAGATATGTTCTCAAAAAGAACTATCAAAGCATATAAGGAAATAACCAGTGTTGATACTGCAAATGAAGCACTAATTGTATCACTATCAGAAAAAGCATCTGTTGATTTAGAATATATGTCAAAACTTACAAACAAGACACAAGAAGAGTTAGTAAAAGAGCTAGATGGTATTATTTATAAACTTCCTATGGAAAATAATAAATATGTAACAAGTGATGAATATCTTTCTGGAAATATAAGAGAAAAACTAAAAATGGCAGAAGCATCAGTTGGAATGCACCCAGAGTTTGCAACTAATATAGAAGCATTAAAACAAGTAATGCCAAAAGATTTAACAGCTAATGAAATTGGAATAAAGTTAGGAGCAACATGGATACCAACAGAGATTATTGATAGTTTTATGTATGAATTGCTAGAAACTCCAAATCATGCACAATGGAATATGAAAGTAAAATTTAGTGAGTACAATTCACAATGGTATATAACAAGTAAAAATTATGATTATTCAAATGTAAAAGCGAATAAAACCTATGGAACAAATAGAGTAAATGCTTATGAAATTATTGAAAAAACATTGAATTTAAAAGATGTAAAAGTATTTGATACTGTAACAGATATTGACGGAAACAAAAAGAGAGAATTTAATGCAAAAGAAACAGCCATTGCACAAGCAAAACAAGACCAAATTAAGCAAGCATTTGAAGATTGGATTTTTAATGATGTAGAAAGAAGAGAACGATTAGTAAGATTATACAATGATAGATTCAATAGTATTCGTCCTCGTGAATATGACGGAAGTCATTTGAATTTTGTAGGTATGAATCCAGAAATAAAGTTAAGGAAGCATCAACAAAATGCCATTGCTCATATTTTGTATGGAAGAAATACACTGTTAGCACATGAGGTACGGAGCAGGAAAGACCTTTGAAATGGTTGCTCGGTGCTATGGAAAGTAAAAGGCTTGGACTTTGTAACAAGTCTATTTTTGTTGTACCTAATCACATCATTGAACAATTCGCAGCAGAATTTCTACAATTATATCCAAGTGCAAACATTATGGTGGCGACCAAAAAAGACTTTGCAACAGCTAATAGAAAGAAGTTTTGCTCTCGTATTGCTACTGGAGATTTTGATGCAGTAATCATACGGACATTCACAATTTGAGAAAATCCCTATGTCAATAGAAAGACAACAGCAGCTAATTGAAAAGCAAATTGCAGATATTATAGCAGGAATAGCACAAGCTAAAAGAGATAAGGCAGAGAATTTTACTATAAAACAAATGGAAAAAACAAGACGAGGATTAGAAAGCAAACTTGAGAAATTAAATTCACAAACAAGAAAAGATGATGTAATCAACTTTGAACAATTAGGAATAGATAAAATATTTGTAGATGAAGCACACAACTACAAGAACTTGTTTTTATATACTAAAATGAACAATGTAGGTGGAATTTCGCAGACAGATGCACAAAAGAGTAGCGATTTATATATGAAATGTCGTTATATGGATGAAATAACAGATGGTAGAGGAGTAGTATTCGCAACAGGTACACCTGTGTCAAATAGTATGGTGGAACTTTATACTATGCAACGATATTTACAATATAACGATTTAAGAAAAATGGGACTTGAACATTTTGATAATTGGGCATCTATTTTTGGAGAAACAGTAACAGCCATGGAACTTTCGCCAGAACGGAACAAGTTATAGAAGTAAAACAAGATTCTCAAAATTTCATAATTTACCAGAACTTATGTCGCTTTTCAAAGAAGTTGCAGATATTCAAACTGCTGATACTTTAAATTTACCAACACCAGAAGTAGTAAGGCATGATGAAATAGTAAAACCTAGTCAAATGCAGCAAGATATGGTAGCAGAATTAGGAGAAAGAGCAGAAGCTATTAGAAAAGGTAGTGTAGATCCTAGCGAAGATAATATGTTGAAGATTACCAATGAGGGAAGAAAACTTGCGTTAGACCAAAGACTTATGAATGAAATGCTAGAAGATAATGAAAATGGAAAAGTTGGAGTATGTGCAAATAATATCTATAAAATATGGGAAGAAAATAAAGAACAAAAACTAACACAATTAGTATTTTGTGATTTATCAACACCAAAACAATTTGAAGAAAAATTTGATGATGAGGGTAACTATGTATTTACTGATGTTTATAACGATTTAAGAAGAAAGTTAGTATTAAAAGGTATTCCACGAGAAGAAATTGCCTTTATACATGAAGCAGATAATGAAACTAAAAAGAAAGAACTATTTGCGAAAGTAAGAAAAGGCGAAATTAGAGTGTTAATGGGAAGTACAAGCAAAATGGGTGCAGGTACAAATGTTCAAGATAAAATAATTGCCTTGCACCATTTAGACACACCATATAGACCTGCCGACTTAACACAGAGAAATGGTAGAGGAGTAAGACAAGGAAATCAAAATAAACAAGTTCATATATATACCTATGTAACAGAAAAAACATTTGATGCTTACTTGTTCCAAATGCTAGAGAGAAAGCAAGGCTTTATTTCACAAATTATGACTTCAAAGACTCCAGATAGAACAGCAGATGATATTGATGAAACAGCATTGAGCTATGGAGAAATTAAGGCTTTAGCAACTGGAAATAAACATATATTAGAGAAAACACAATTAGATTCAGAAGTTGCAAAATTAAAAATAGTAAGACAAAGTTATCAAAGCCAGATTTATGATTTAGAAGATAAAATTGCAAGATCGTATCCAAATCAAATAAAAGAGATACAAGAAAAGGTGGATGCATTAGAAGCTGATGTCAAGCAGCTAGAAGATAACACTATGCCAAATGAAGATGGTTTTTCTAAAATGACACTTAAAGGAATTGAATATACTGATAAAGAACAAGCAGGAAAAGCAATACTAGAAGTTTGCAAATCAAAATCAAATCCAGATATCGAAGATATAGGAGAATATAGGGGATTTAGATTAGAACTTGGTTTTAATTCAGTAGAAAAGAAATTTACTATGACTATGAGAAATAAATATAGTTATAGTATTTTTTTAGGTAGTGATACTTTTGGAAATATTACAAGAATAAATAATGCACTAGAAGCAATAAAAGATAAGATTCCAGATGCAAAATTGCGAATAGAAGATATTGAAAAGCAACTTGAAATAGCAAAAATAGAAGTTCAAAAGCCATTTCCAAAAGAAGAAGAGCTAAAAGAAAAAATGAAGAAACTTGAAGAATTAAATATTTTATTAAAGCTAGATGAAAAGGAAAAACAAGTATTAGATACATCAAATGATGAAATAGAAGATAATGAAAAAGATAAAAACAAAGA
>CAOKMR010000044.1 GCA_948469815.1 uncultured Clostridiaceae bacterium
CCCTACATTAATTCATATAAAAATTCATCCTCCCCACAAACACAAATTTTTATGTGATGATAGCTGTGAATTGTAACTATTTAAAATTCTGTTTTGCGAACGCCCAAATGGTGCCCCTACATCGCATATATTAATATCTAAACACCTATATTCCTCAATTTATATTCTAGTCCCGTATTTCTCTTTTTGCTATCTGCGTTTTGTATCATAAATTGTATTATTCTATCACTACTTATGATTATTAATAATTTTTTTGCCCTTGTTATTGCTGTATATAAAAGATTTCTTGTTAATAGCATTGGTGAACTTTGAGCTATTGGCATTACTACTACATCAAATTCACTTCCTTGTGATTTATGTACTGTTATTGCATATGAGTGTTCTAATTGCTCTAAGTCTGAATATTCATACCATACCTCTTTATCATCATCAAATTTTACTTTTATTGCACCATCAGTTGTGTCTATATCTGTTATTCTTCCTAGTTCCCCATTAAATACTCCTGTTCCATTTTCCTTTTCTTTGCTCCAAGCTATATCATAATTATTTTTTACTTGCATTACTTTGTCGCCAACTCTATATATCGTTTGTCCATATGCTTTTTCTGCTATCCCTACTCTTTTTGGATTTAACATCCTTTGTAATTGAATATTTAATTCTTTTGTACCTAGACTCCCTTTTTTTGTTGGTGTTATAACTTGAATATTTTTAAAAAATTCATAGTCTCCATAACTTTTTAATCTGTCTTTACATAGTGTTAAAACATTTCCTATTACTTTATCCGTATTCGATTCATTTATATAGAAAAAATCGTTGTTTAAGTCTTCTATTTCATCTTTTTTTACAAATATTTTTCCATTATTTACTCTATGTGCATTTTGCACAATTTTGCTTTTTGCTGCTTGTCTAAATATTTTGTCTAAATGTATTGTTGTGATTTTTTCTGAGTTTATTATGTCTTTTAATACACTTCCTGGTCCTACAGATGGTAATTGGTCTACATCTCCTACTAATACTAATTTGGTTCCTTGATAAATTGCTTTTACTAAATAGTTCATTAAAAATACGTCTACCATTGACATCTCATCCACTATAACAATGTCTCCATCTATCATTTGTACATTTAAATCTATATCTATGTTTTGAGTTTCGTCCCCTGTTTTTCCTATTTCTAATAATCTATGCAGTGTTTTTGATTCTTCCCCTGTCATTTCTGTCATTCTTTTTGCTGCTCTTCCTGTTGGTGCACATAGTACTACTTTTTTTCCTTTTTTCTTATATATATCTATTATGCTTTTTATAATTGTTGTTTTCCCTGTTCCTGGTCCTCCTGTTACTATACATACATTATTATCATTTACTGCTTTTAATGCTTCTTTTTGCTTTTCTGATAATTCTATATTTTCTTCCTTTTCTATTGTTTTTAGTTCTGCTTCAAAGTTACCAATTCTTTTTATGTTTTTTGAAGTATCTATTATTGCTAGTCTTGTAGCGATATTATCTTCTGCTTTATAAAATGGAATTAAATATATCCATTCTTCATCATCTCTTTTTTCAACTACAATTTCTTCAGTAACTTTTAAGTTTATTATCTCATCTTCTATAACCTCTCTTGGTACTCCTAATAGTCCTTTTACATATTCTATTAGATTTTCTTTTATAGTACAACAATGTCCATTATAACTAACTAAGTTTAAACTATATTTTATTCCGCTTTTTACTCTAGAATCGTCTTGTATGTCTATTCCTATATCCATTGCCATTTTATCTATTTGCTTGAAGTCTACTCCTCTTACTTTGTCTACTAATATGTATGGGTTCTTTTTTATTTCGTTTATGGCATCTGCGCCTAAATCCTTATATATTTTTTTTGCATGACTTGCTGATATTCCAAATTGCTCTAAGAAACTAACTATATTCCATAATTCCCAATTTTCATTGAAGCTCTCTCCCATTTTCATTGCTTTTTCATAATTTATTCCTTGTATAGATGAGAGTGCTCCTGGATTTGTTCTAAAAATGTTTATAGTGTCTTCTCCAAAGGCTTTTATGATTTTTTTTGCAGTAGTTGGTCCTATTCCTTTAATGCTTCCAGATGATAAATAAATTTCTAGTGCTTCTAGGGTTTTGGGTTCTGTTTTTTCAAATGTTTCTACTTTAAATTGTTCCCCATATTCTTGATGTGTAACATATCTTCCTGAAACTTTTAGTGTATCTCCTGCATTTACAAATGGAAGGTATCCTACAATTGTTAATTCACCATCTTTGGTATTAAAGTCTGCTATTGTATAACTATTTAATTCGTTTTGATATATTATATCTATTATTTGTCCTTCTATTTCTTCCATTTTACTGCAATCATTCCTTCCTAGATAAAAACGTTTCCTGAGAAATTATTGTTACTAATTATTTCTTGCTTTTTCTTCTATTTGTTCTATATTTTAATCTTTTGAATTTATCATTATTAAAATTCCATTATCAAATTCTATTATTGCTTCTTCTTTTGATATTTCATTACTTATCCCTAAGCTTGAACCAATAGTTAATGTTCCATTTTTTAACTCGTATTTGAATCCTTTTAAGTTTATGTGTTCTACTTTTTCGGTTAATGGAATTAATGATATATATTTTTTTGTTATGTCTTTTTTCTTTATAATTGTGGTTTTATCTATTAATTGTATTTCATTATTTTCATCTATTATTTTACATTCTATGTTACTGTCTAGTGCATATTTTAATACCTGAATGTTGCCTAAAACATGATCTATTCTTGTTCCTATAGCTCCAATTATTGTTATTTCATCACTTTTTAATTCTATTGCTAGTCTTATTGCAATGTCTGTATCTGTGTTATCTTTTATTGGATTGAACTCATGTATTTTTATTGATTTATTTTCTTTATATTTGTCTAAAATTTCACTTTTTATTGTGTCAAAGTCTCCTACTATATGTTGTGGATTTATATTTATTTCGTTTAGTATTTTTAGTCCATTATCTACAGCTATTATAGTTTCAAATTCCCTTTGTTTTATCGTTTTTAATAAGAATTGTTTTTCTATGTTTCCTCCTGTTACTATTAGAGTTTTCATTATCTCCTCCTACATGTTTGTATACATTATATTGGTATTTTTATTATATGTCAAATTATACAAAAATTTTTTCAAAGAAATTGGAGCCGATATATCGACTCCTCTTTCTTTCATTATTCAGTTGTTAATGTTGGACTTCGCTGCCTCAAAAGCAGACTTCATAGCAGAGTCTACCGCTGTCCTTAAACCGCGATATGTAACTTCTTCAGCCATTTTATTGCCTATTATATACCCGCCTACTACTGTTAATAAAAATCCTAACATTTTTTTCATGATGATTTCCTCCTTATAAATGCTATCAGACTTTGCCTAACTTACTATTATTATACATCAATTTTATATAATTGTCAAATTTATGATTCATGTACAAAACCAATTTTTTGTTTTTTCTCACTGTATCGTGTTATCATATAATGGTTTTATTATATAAATTTGCGTTTGTAGGGATATACAATTATAATTACAAATACAAATCTAGTTGCAAAGAAATTGAAGCCGATACATCGACTCCAATTTCTTTCATTAGATATATATTAAACTCTTGATTCTACAAGAATTTTTATTCCTGTTCTGTCTTCCCCTTCTACTTCTACCTCTGCGAATGCTGGTACACATACTAGATCGACTCCTGATGGTGCTACAAATCCTCTCGCTATTGCAACTGCTTTTATTGCTTGATTTAGTGCTCCTGCACCTATAGCTTGCATTTCTGCTCTACTATTTTCTTTCACCAATCCAGCAATTGCTCCTGCTACTGAATTTGGATTTGATTTTGATGAGATTTTTAAAACTTCCATTGTTTGTGCCTCCTTTAATTTAATTTTTATTTCTTTTTAATACATTTAGGAAATTTGATTTCCTGTATTTGACAACTATATTTATAATACTTTTGAGGCTATATGTCTATATATTATTGGAAATTTATGGAAGTTTTCATCTTCATTATTATACAACTTTCACGCTTTTTCTACAGATAAATTCTAGTAATTTTATCAACTTGACATGTTTCGTCATTTATATCGAAAATACACCCATTAAATATACATTCACCTTCTGCCATTTTATATCTTTCTGGAAGAGTTGTTACAAATCTTTTTAGTGATGCTTCTATATCCATTCCTATTACAGAGTTTTTAGGTCCTGTCATTCCAATGTCTGTTAAGTATCCTGTTCCTTTTGGTAATATTCTATCATCTGATGTTTGTACATGTGTATGAGTTCCATAGACTACTGTTGCTGTTCCATCTAAATAGTTTCCCATTGCTACTTTTTCTGCTGTTGCTTCTGCATGAAAATCTACTATTATTATATCTACTTCTTTTTTTATTTCTTCTGCTATTTTTCTTCCTATTACAAAAGGATTTTCAGTTAGAATTCCCATTTCTGTTCTTCCTATTAGATTTATAACTCCTATTTTTTTATCTTTACATTTACAAATAATATATCCTTTTCCTGGTACCCCTTCTGGATAGTTTGCTGGTCTTATTAATTGTTCATGATTGATAAAACTGAATATGTCTTTTTTTGCCCATGTATGATTTCCCATAGTTACTACATTAGCTCCTATTGATAATATATTATTAAAGTGTTTTAATGTAATTCCCATTCCTTCTGCAACATTTTCTCCATTTACGATTATGAAATCTATATTTTCTTTTTCTTTTAATTCTTTTATAATTTCTTTGGCTTTATTTAAGCCACTTTCTCCTATTAAGTCTCCTACTGCTAAGATTTTCATTATTTCTTATCATCCTTTCT
Source organism: uncultured Clostridiaceae bacterium (assembly GCA_948469815.1). Classification (GTDB taxonomy): domain Bacteria; phylum Bacillota; class Clostridia; order TANB77; family CAG-508; genus CAKPSH01. Next base: position 4,848 of record CAOKMR010000044.1, read on the forward strand.
TGTTTACCTGTTTTTTAAGGGGCACATGCAATGTGCCCCTACAGTTCAATTCAAAGATTATTATTCGTTTGATGTTTTTTCATCATTATTTTCTTCTGTTTTTGCAGGTTCTACTGCTTCTATGTTTTCTACTGTTTCTACATTATTTGTTTCTACTGCTTCTACATTTTCTATTACTTCTTCTGTTTCTACAGCTTCTTCAATAGTTTCAGCAGTTTCATCAATTGCTTCTTTTAATACTACTACTTTATTTTCTATTCTTGCTCCAACTTTTTCTTTAGTCTTAGCATCTTTTCCTATTCTCTCTCTTAGATAGTTTAGTTTTGCACGTCTAGCTTTTCCTACTCTTACAACTTCAACTTTTTCTACCATTGGTGAGTGTAGTAAAAATGTTTTTTCAACACCTACTCCATAAGAGATTTTTCTTACAGTAAATGTTTCGTTTAATCCTCCACCTTGTTTTTTTATTATAATTCCTTCAAAGACTTGTATTCTTTCTTTTTCGCCTTCTTTAATTTTAACAGAAACTCTTACAGTATTTCCTACGTCTAATACTGGAACTGTTTCTTTTAATTGCTCGTGTTCAATGGCTTTTATTACGTCCATTTTTTAATCCTCCTTCTTTATTATTAAGTCTGGTCTTTTGACCATTGTTATTTCTAACGATTTTTCTTTTCTCCATTTATCTATGTTTTCATGGTGCCCACTTTTTAATATTTCTGGAATTTCATGCTCTAAGAATTTCTCTGGTCTTGTATATTGCGGATATTCTAATAATCCGTTTGAAAATGATTCTTCTTGTGTGGATTCTTTTCTTAATACTCCTTCAACATATCTTGATATTGAATCAATTAAGACCATTGCCGGTATTTCTCCACCAGTTAAAACATAATCTCCTATCGAAATTTCTTCGTCAACAATTTCATCTATAACTCTTTGGTCTATTCCTTCATAATGTCCACATAGTAATATAAGATGATTTTCTTTTGAAAGTTCTTGTACTTTTCTTTGATTAAATACTTTTCCTTGTGGAGATAAATATATTACTTTTGCTTTTTCATCATTTATTGATTTATAAGCATTATATACAATATCTGGCATTAATATCATTCCTGCTCCTCCACCATATGGAGTATCATCAACTTTTTTGTGCTTATCTTTTGAAAAGTCTCTAATATTTATTAGTTCAATGTCTATTAGTTTCTTTTCTTTTGCTCTTCCTATTATACTTTCATCTAATGCTGAAAACATTTCTGGAAAAAGTGTTAATACACTAAATTTCATATTTTTCTCCTAAATTAGTCCTGTTATTAATTTAACTGTCATTTTTTTTGCTATAACATCTACTTTTTTTATTACTTCTGCTATTGCTGGTAAAAGTATTTGCTTTCCTAGTTCGTCTTTTATAACATATACATCATTACTTCCTGTTGGAAATACATCTGTTATATTTCCTAAAAACTCTCCTTCTTCTGTAAATACTTGTATTCCAATTATATCTGTTATAAAATAAGTATCTTCTGGAAGTTTGACTGCATTTTCCCTATCTATTTTTAGATAGCAATTTTTATATTGCTCAGTGTCATTAATATCATCTATACCTTTAATTTTCAATAAAACTAAATTTTTATGATATTTGACTTCTTCGATTTCCTTCTTTTCTAATTGCTTATTTTTTTCAATATAAATGTTTTTCAAATTATCAAATCTAGTAATGTCATCTGTAAATGGTACAACCTTAAAAAAACCTTTTATTCCATATGAATTAACTATTTGACCTATTTCTAGAAAGTCGTTCATATACTAAGCTCCTCTTCCTAATCTATGAATTCTACTGCAATTTTTTTATGTTCTCTAGCACCAACTGCTCTTATAATATTTCTAATTGCTTTTGCAATTTTTCCTTCTTTTCCTATAACTTTTCCCATATCCTCAGGTGCAACTTTTACTTCAAAAACTGTTAATTTATCTTTTTCTACTTGATTTATTGATATTGCGTTAACATTTTCAACAAGATTTTTTAGTATCGTTTCTAATATTTCTTTCATTTCTAGTCACATTCCTTCCTAAAGCATATATTATTTTTCAATTTTATTAATTAAAGCCTTTACTGTATCTGTAGGTTGTGCACCTTTTTTCATCCATTCTTCTGCTTTTGTTTTATCTAAAACTATTGTTGCAGGAGTTGTCATTGGATTATATGTTCCAATTTGCTCTATTATTTTACCATCTCTTGGAGATTTAGAATCTGCAACAACTATATGATAGAAAGGAGATTTTTTCTTTCCTTCTCTTTGTAATCTTATTTTTACCATTATTTTTTCACCTCCCTAGTAGGGACGATTAGTAATCGCCCGTGTGGCAAAGCCACATTTTGTTATATATTTATAAATTTAATAACAAATTATAATTTAAAATTCTTTAAATCATTTGGGTTCATTCCTTTTAGCATTTTATTGAAACCACCTTTTTTGTTTTGCATTTGTTTCATCATTTTTTGTGTCATTTCAAATGATTTTATGAATTTATTTACTTCTTGCACTGATGTTCCTGAACCTTTTGCTATTCTTATTCTTCTACTTGCGTTTAATATTTTTGAGTTTCTTCTTTCTTTTGCAGTCATTGAGCATATTATTGCCTCTATTCTTATGAATTCTTTGTCATCTATTTTTATGTCTCCAAGTTTGTTTGCTCCTGGTACCATTTTTAGTAATGATGAAAATGAACCCATTTTTTTTATTTGCCTTAGCTGAGCTAAATAGTCATCTAAGTCAAATTCTTGCTTTCTTAACTTCTTTTCTAATTTTAATGCTTCTTCTTCGTCATATGCTTCTTCTGCTTTTTCTATTATTGATAATACATCACCCATTCCTAAAATTCTTGATGCCATTCTCTCTGGATGAAATGGTTCTATATCACTTAATTTTTCTCCTGTTGCTGCAAATTTTATTGGTCTTCCTGTAACGTTTTTTACTGATAGTGCAGCTCCACCTCTTGTGTCTCCATCTAGTTTTGTAAGTATTATTCCATCAATTCCTACTGTTTCGTTAAAGTTTGTTGCTACATTTACTGCATCTTGACCTGTCATTGAGTCTACTACTAATAATATTTCATGTGGCTTAACATTTGATTTTAAGTTTTTTAGCTCTTCCATAAGTGCTTCATCAATATGTAATCGTCCTGCTGTGTCTAAAATTATTACATCATTTAGTTTTGACATGGCTACATTTTGTGCTTGTTTTGCTATATGTACCACATCTTTTGAGGCTTCATTTGCAAATACTGGTATATTTAGACTTGCGCCTACTACCTGTAATTGCTTTATTGCTGCTGGTCTATATACATCACATGCTACCAATAATGGATTTTTTCCCTGTTTTCTTAATAAATTTGCAAGTTTTCCCGCAGTTGTTGTTTTTCCTGAACCTTGAAGTCCTATTAACATTATAATTGTTGGTGGATTTGGTGTAAAGTTTATTTTACTTTCTGTTCCACCAAGAAGCTCTACTAATTCATCTTTTACTATTTTTATAACTTGTTGACCTGGTGTTAATGATTTTAAGACATCAGCTCCTTGAGCTTTTTCCTGAATTGTATTTATAAAGTCTTTTACTATTTTATAGTTGACATCTGCTTCTAATAATGCTAATTTTACTTCTCTTAACATTTCTTTTAAATCACTGTCTGTAATTCTTGCTTTTCCTTTTAATTTTCGTGTAATTTCTTGCAGTCTTGAAGATAGTCCTTCAAATGCCATAGATTTTTCCTCCTACACTAAGCAATTCAATTCACGCACAACATTTTCGATGATATCATTTATATGTTTGTCAGAGTCTTTTTGTTGAATCTGAGATAATTCTAATAAAATCTTTTGTAATTGTTTTTCTTGATTGTCTAATTTTTTCATAATTCCCAGTTTTTCCTCCAAATTAAAAAGTTTTTTTTCTCCTTTCACTATACAGTCGTGTACTGCTTGTCTTGTTATCCCAATCTCTTCCGCAATTTCTGCTAAAGATAAATTTTCATTATAGTATAAATCTAAGACATCTTGTTGCTTATCTGTTAATACCTTCCCATAGATATCTAACAAGATACTGACTGTAACGTTTTTTTCCATTTTTTAATATCATTCCTCTCCAATGTACATATAAATTATCAAATAATTTTTCTTAATTTGATAATTAATCATAAGTGCAATGCTAATATACTTTACACCTTTTTGTGTGATTTGTCAATAGTTTTTGTGATATTTGTTATTGTTTTCTTATATCTTATAATTCTAAACTATTCTTATTTAATAAAAATTCTTGCAATCCTATTACAGATATCCCTTCTTCTGTAATCCATGATTTTATATTATCTTTAACTACAATTATTTTTTTAAAGTTATCTCCTATATTCATTAAAGGTCTTTGTTCTTGAATAGTTTTTTCTCTATTTGGAAGTGCTAAAGCTGATTGAATATAATATCGTTTATTTCCTAAATTACATACAAAATCAACTTCTAATTGTTTCCTATTATTTTCTTCTCTTATTTCTACAACTCCAACATCTACATTATGCCCTCTAACTAATAATTCGTTATAAATTATATTCTCCATTAAATGTGTTTCTTCTTGTTGTCTAAAATTTAGTCTAGCATTACGAAGTCCAACATCTGAAAAATAATATTTTTGAGGAGTTTGTATATATTTTTTCCCTTTTATGTCATATCTATCAGATCTATTAATAATAAACGAATCTTCCAAAGCACTCAAATAACTATTTATAGTATTTATTGATAATTCTTTTTCTCCGTTACTTATGAATGTATCATATATCTTTTTAGGATTTGTTAGTGATCCTACTGAAGATGCAAGCATATTAATTAAAGCTTCTAGTATATCAGCTCTTTGTATATTGTTTCTTTCTCGTATATCTTTTATATATGTTTCTTCAAAAAGTTCTTTTAAATATTGAGATTTTTCTTCGTCATTTTTCTTAGTTAAAATTAATGGTAATCCGCCATAAACAACATAATCATTCCATGCTTCATACTTATCTCCATCATAAGCAGTTACAAATTCAGAAAATGAAAAAGGATAAACTTTTATTTGATCTCCTCTTCCTCTAAATTCTGTAATAATATCACTTGATAAAAATTTAGAATTACTTCCAGTAACATAAACATCAATATTCTTTTCATACAGTAAACCATTTAAAACATATTCAAATCCTTGAACCAACTGTATTTCATCTAGTATAACATAATGCATATCTGAGTCTTTAATCTTTGAATGAATATATTCATTTAACATTTTAGAATCATGATATTTAAGATTTTCTTCTCTATCAAGTTCTAATTTAATTATATGATCTCTCTTTACTCCTATAGATTTTAAATAATCTGTAAATAGAGGATCTAACAAATAAGATTTTCCTGAACGTCTAATACCAGTTACAATTTTAATTAAACTATTTTCTCTTTTGTTTATTAATTTATTTAAATATATATCTCTTTTAACAACTTTCATTGTTACCTCCACTGAATTTTTTTGCCGTTATCGGCATTTATTTTCACTATAATTATACTGTTTTACAATTATAAAATCAATACTCGATTGAATTTTTTTGCCGTTTTTGCCATTTGTTTTCAATGTTATTATATAATATTTTTTAAGATTTATTCCATTTTTATCAATTGTCCTTCCTTATTGTCAAACGGACGAGCAATGCTCGCCCTACACTGATATTAACATGTTTTTATATTTTGCACATTTTTACGTCCCCAATGTGAAAAATCCAAATTAAAGTTCAAATTGTGAATTGTATAATTCTGCGTATACCCCGTTTTTTTCTATTAGTTCTTCGTGATTTCCTTGTTCTACTATGTTTCCATTTCCTATTACTAATATTAAATCTGCATTTTTTATTGTGGATAGTCTATGTGCTATTATGAATGATGTTTTTCCTTCTGTTAGTTTATCCATTGCTTTTTGTACTAATTCCTCTGTTCTCGTGTCTACATTCGATGTTGCTTCGTCTAATATTAAGAATGGTGCATTTTGTATCATTCCTCTCGCAATTGTTAATAATTGTCTTTGACCTGCTGATACACTGTCATCTTCTGATATTTTTGAGTTATATCCATTAGGTAGTGTTTTTATAAAATGGTGTAACCCTACTGTTTTACATACTTCTACTATTTGCTCATCACTTATATTCTTACTATTGTATATTATGTTTTCTTTTATTGTTCCTTCAAATAACCATGTGTCTTGTAATACCATTGTAAATAAATCGTGTATATTCTCTCTTGTTAATTCTGTAGTTGGTACTCCATCTATTTTTATATTTCCTGAGTCTATATCATAAAATTTCATTAATAGGTTTACTAGTGTTGTTTTTCCTGCTCCTGTTGGTCCTACTATTGCTATTTTTTGCCCTGGTTCTGCAACTGCACTAAATCCTTGTATTGTTGGTTTGTCATTATTGTCATATTGGAATACAATATTCTCAAATTCTATTTTTCCTTTTACTTCTTCTTTTCTTAATGTCTTTGTGATTTCTTCTTGGTTTGACATTTCTTTTTCGTCTAAAAATTCAAATACTCTTTCACTTGCTGCTGCCGTGGATTGTAGTGATGTCATTGCTTGTGCTATTTGACTTAATGGATTTGTAAATAATCTTACATATGTAATAAATGCAACTATTACTCCAAATGAAATTATATTGTTCATTGTAAGTAGTGCACCTACTATACATACTGCAACATATCCAAAGTTACCTATGAATGCCATTATTGGATTCATTAGTCCTGACAAAAATTGACTTTTTCTGTTTGCTTCATATACTTTTTTGTTGTATTCATCAAATTTTCTGTCCGCTTCTTTTCTACCATTATATACTTTTACAACATTTAATCCTGAATATATTTCTTCAATATGTCCATTTAAGTTTCCTAGTTCTTCTTGTCTTGATACAAAATATTTTTGTGATTTTCCTAATATTAAGAACATTAGTATAAATCCTATTAAGCTTGCTAAAATTGCTGTTATTGCCATTATCCAGTTTGTGTAAAACATCATTATTATTGTTCCTATAAATAATGTTACACTGCTTACTAATGTTGCTAATGATTGGTTCATTGATTGTGCTATTGTATCTACATCGTTTGTTACTCTTGATAATATATCTCCTGTTGAGTGTTTATCAAAATACCTTAGTGGTAAACTATTTATTTTTTTAGAAATTCTAGTTCTTAGAACTTTTGCAAATTTGTTTGAGACATCTGTCATACAAATTGATTGTATGAATATAAATAATGCACTTGTAATATATATGATTGCTAAGAATAATGATATTTTCTTTATTTCTTCTAAATTCATATATGGTTTTACTACATCTTGAATTGATTCTGGCATTTCATCTATTTTTTTATATACATTTTCTACTGTCGCTTCCTCTCCCATGTTGCCCATTATATTTAAAAATTCCATTTGGTCTTCTACTGATATTTTTGTACCATCTATTTCAACTTCTTCTATTTGTCCTTTCTCAAAGTTTGTAATTACTTGTTGCCCAAGTGTTTCTAAATTGCCACTATTTATTACTAACCCCTTAGATATTTCGTCTGTTAGTTTTGATAATCTGTTTGGTGCACTTATTGAAAGAATTGCACCTAATGTTGCTAATAAAAGTGCTATTATGATTAGTATTCTAAATTTATTTAATTCTCTAAATAGCCTTTTCATTGCTACTTTAAAGTCTTTTGCTTTTTCTACTGGTGCACCTCCCATTCCTGGTCCCATTGGTCCTCTTCTTCTAGGAGTATTTTTAAATTCATTAGCCATTGTCTAATTCCTCCTTTGATAATTGCGATAATGCTATTTGCTTATATACTTCACAGTTCTGTAATAATTCTTTATGTGTTCCTTGCCCTACTACTTCTCCATCATCTAAAACTATTATTTTATCTGCGTTCATGATTGTTCCTATTCTTTGTGCTACAATTAATGTTGTTGCATCTTCTGTATATTTTTTTAGTTCTTTTCTTAAGATGCTATCTGTTTTATAGTCTAGTGCTGAAAAGCTATCATCAAATATATATATTTCTGGATTTCTTGCAATAGCTCTTGCTATTGATATTCTTTGTTTTTGACCTCCAGATACATTTGTTCCACCTTGTGACATCTGTGTATCATATCCATTTTCCATTTTTTCAATAAATTCTTTTCCTTGTGCGACTTCTATTGCTTTTTTTATTTGTTCTTCTGAGACTTCTTCTTTTCCGTTTTCTCCATATGCTACATTGCTTTTTACAGTTTCATTGAATATAACTGCTTTTTGTGATACATATCCTAATTTATTATGTAGAAATTCTTGTTTATAGTCTTTTACATCTATTCCATCTATTAAGACTTTACCTTCTGTTGCATCATAAAATCTTGGTACTAAATTTATTAATGTTGATTTTCCACTACCTGTAGAACCTATAAATGCTACTGTTTCTCCTTTATTCGCTTTAAATGATATGTTCTTTAACAAATATTCATCTGCATCTGGATATTTGAATGATACATTTTTAAATTCTACTGTACCTCTTTCATCACTTATGTCTTTATCTATTTTTCCATCTTTTATTGTTATTTGTGTGTCTAATACTTCATTAATACGTTCTGCTGAAACTTCTGCACGTGGTAACATCATAAATATCATTGCTAACATTAAGAATGACATTATTATTTGCATTGCGTATGAACTGAATACTACCATGTCTCCAAATAATGCTATTTTGTCTGCCATTAATGCATCTTTTATTAAAGACGCTCCTACAAAATATATTGCAAGTGTTAAGAAATACATTACTAAATACATTACTGGTGAAAGTACTGAAAATGCTTTTTGATTAAATAATTGCATGTTTGTTAGTTTTTCATTTACATCTTCAAATTTATTTTCTTGATATTCTTCTGCATTAAATGCTCTTACTACACGAATTCCTGTTAAGTTCTCACGTGTTACTCCATTTATTTTGTCTATTAATTTTTGAACTTTTTTGAATCTTGGCATTACTATTACCATAAGTATTGCTATTACTCCTAATAGAACCCCTATCCCTACTGCTGTAATTGCACTCCATTGCCAACTTTTGTTTAGTATTTTCGTTATTGCCCAAATTGCTGTAATTGGTGCTTTTATCATAAGTTGCATTCCCATTGCAACTAACATTTGTATTTGGGTAATATCATTTGTTGTTCTTGTTATTAGACTACTTGTTGAAAAGCTTTTTACCTCATGCATTGCTAAGTTTCCGACTTTATCAAATAGCTTTTTTCTGACTGTCATTGAAAAAGTTGCTGATATATTTGAGGCTAAAAATCCTACTATTACAGCTGAGATTAGACTTCCTAAAGCACATGAAAGCATATATGCTCCATTTTTTATAATTTCTGACATCTCGCTTCCTTCTGTTTGTACTAATACTGTAATTTCAGACATATAATCAGGCATTTTTAAGTCTAGCCATACCTGTGCAATAATTAAAATTAGACTTATTATTGCTAAAATAATTTCTTTTTTTCCTAAGTTTTTTAGTAATTTTAACATTTCTTCTTTCCTTTCTCATAAATGATATTATTAGATTATATAGTATATTTTTAGCAGTGTCAATTTGTGATTGCTAAATTCACAAACATTTCACATTTTTTACATTATAAAAGCACCCTTGGTACAGTGAGAAAAAAAGTATAAAAAGAAGAAAATTAATTTTCTTCTTTTTATACTTTTGTGAACAAAACACGAAAAATTTGTAAAGCAAATTTTACTAGTTGTTTCTAATTGCAACTTTTTTTATTTATTACATAAAACTTATGGATGTAGTCTATATCCATGTAAAGTTTTATCTATGTGTTGTTTTTTACCACATAGCCCCAACCCTACTGGTTCTATTTCTTCAGTTAAGTATTTTTCTATCATTGCACGATTATCTATATCATTGTTTGTAGAAAACATTTCTTCGTTATAAACACTTATTTCAATTTCTCTATTAACTGCCTTTGATAAAATTTCCTTCATTTCTTCTTTATTAGCACAATATACTAAAATAGGTTGTCCACTCATTGGTAAATAAACTTTTCCACTTTTATCTTTATAATTTTCTCCCATAATATCTTGCGTACCAAATCCAGATGCTAAAAAAGCTGTTACATTCAATTTTTGCCATGTTAATAAATCTTCTCTTACAACAATTGCTATCTTTTTATTTAAATTCATAATTACCCCCTCATTTTATTTATATGATTTTATTTTATCATATTGCTATTAAAATATCTATAAAATGTATGAATTTTTTGTAATTTTCAAAAATCATTGTTACAATTCAGATTGTAATAATTCACTATAAATTTGTGTTTGTAGGGGTGATTTTATTATATAAAATCAATGATGAATAATAAATGTAGGGACACATTGCAT
>CAOKMR010000045.1 GCA_948469815.1 uncultured Clostridiaceae bacterium
GAGGATTAAAAATAAAAGATAAAAAAATTGCCTACATTTACTTGACACATACTGAAAATTATCAATTTTTAATAGGGTATTGACTAATGATACTAGATGTGATACTATATATTTAATACAAAAGGCAAATATTTCTATTTAAAGGGGGAATACAATGCCAGATATAGATAAACTAATACAAAAAATGAAAAGACAACCGAATGGTATTAGATTTCAAGAATTAGCAAAAGTTCTTGAATATAATGGATACAACATGAAGGCAAAGAAACGGAACATCACACAGAAATTTTATTAACAAAAGTGGAGATGTTATAACAATAAAGGAAGATAATCCATTGAAAGCAGTATATGTTAAAGATGTTTTAAAAAGAATAGGAGAATAAAAGCTTATCCTAGGAGTATAATATATTAAAATGAAAAAATTATAATAGGGGGAACTTTTTATGAGAGATGTTCAAGAATACTTAAATTTGCCATATAACTATATAATTCAGCCAATTAATGATGAAAGTGGAGAATACTTTTATGCTCGTGTGTTAGAATTAGAAGGGTGTCAAAGTACAGGAGAAACATTTGAGGAAGCTTATAAAAACTTAAAAGATGCAATGAAGGGATGGATTGAGACTAAAATAGAAGATGGCTTTGATGTACCATTGCCAGTAGGATATGATGATTTTAGTGGTAAATTTGTAGTAAGAATACCAAAATCATTACATTATAAATTATCTTTAGAAGCAGAGCAAGAAGGCGTATCATTAAATCAATACGCGTTATATAAATTAAGTCATTAACATATTATATATTGATTAAGGGAGCTATCATAAGATGGGCTCTTTTAGTTTATTATATAGAATAATAAATGCGCTTGTAATTGCGGGCATTGCTCATCCGGTCTTCGGAGAATTTGCTTGAATATATGTTCTACTAATGTAATAAGAAACATCCCAAGGTACTAAGTTGTACCTTGGGGTGTTTTGCTTTGCAGATAATATTTAAATTCTACATCAGTTATGATAATAGTTTCTAAATTTTTAGACATTATATTACCATAATCCTTTATAAAGTTCCTTTTTAAGGACTTCATAACTCCATTGTGAGTTACTATCAATATTCTTTCATTTTGATACTTATAAAATAAACTTTCCACAAAATTGCAGACTCTTTTGTCTATGTCTTCAGGTGTTTCAGCTCCAAGTGGAGTATATTTACCAAATCTATATAAAGCTAGTAAATCAGGAGTAACACTAGATTTCTTTTTTCCTTCCCATTCGCCTAATGATGCCTCAATTATTCTTTCATCTGTAATTGGATTACTATCAGGAATAATAACATCTAATGTCTGTTTTGTCCGTTTTAATGGAGAAATATAGATTTCATCAAAATACTTTTCTTCATCTTTTAACAAGGTTTTTGCTTTTTCAAGCCCCTCAGATGTTACATCACAATCTGTTCTTCCGCAAAAGACACCAGATTTATTTAGAATTGTTTCTGCATGCCGTATAAATGTTAAATTTAGCATAAAAAATCCTCCATTCAATTGCAAAGGGGAATACATAAGTAATCCCCAATCGCAAATACTATTGTTACATAACCATTGATACCATATTATTGCCAAATTTTAGTGCCATCTTTAGATATTGACACTATCTGCTGTAATTTGCCTACAATGTTACCAGGGCAAACATCAAGAATTTTACATACATGTTCTTTTACATCTGTAGAAGAGCAACGATTAATAGCATCTGTACCAATTTCAATGCTTCCTGACTTGAACTTCTTTTTACCTATTGTAATACTGTTAGAATCAAATACAACTTTAGGATTTGCTAAGGATAATCCAAATCCATGTGGCGAACCAGCAAAAGTATCCTTATTAGGATTTACCAAATAAATTGGTTTGCCAGGGGCAGTCAAAAGAGTGTACATAGTAGGTTCCCAATGTGCACCTATACAAACAGTGTGATTATTAGGCATACCATAGTGTTGAATGCTTAAGATTTCTTTTTCTAAAAATTCACTACCTAGTACAGATGTTATAAAATACCGATTTCTTTCAGCATTGAACTGAATCAAATTTTTTGCAATATTATAAAATCGAGCTGCTGAGTTTCCTGTGATATACCGTAGATATCTTGCAGAGTTGTCATCATACTCAATTTTAATATCTTTTTCATACCATACACCACTATTTGGATATAAAAAGTTCTTGAATTCATTTGCAGAAGCATGAACAATCATATAATATCCAGTGTCAAAACCATATTCGCCATTAGATTTAACTAAACTTATGAAATGGTTTCCATTGGTATAGTTCCAGGTATAAGATAAATCGTTTTGAAGAACATTATTAACTCTAGAAAGAAAATCATCTATTGATATCTCTTTAGATAGTCTAAATACGGCAGTACCACAAACATTGACTGTTGTGTCCACTGGAATAAAAGGTTCATCTGAATCCCAAGTATAGTGGGCTCCAGTAAAGAAACCACCTCTCATCCGAGTAACATTATGAGCAATACCTAAATCAGGCATAGCTGTTATACATGCTGTTTTTTCACAACCAGAGAGTTTAGTTGCTACTTTTGTAAGTAAATTCTCTGTAATTTGTAAGTGGGAAAGAAGTTCCCGTTGAGTAGGGTCATTTAAAGTTAAATTTTTCATAGTCAAAATCCTCCTTATACATAAGACAAATGTTATTAATAACTTGAATTTCAAGTCATTTTGTTGCTAGATTTACATAACTATATTATAAAATGATAAGAGCCATAAATCGACACAAAGAAAATATCAAAATTGATAAAAAAATTATCAATTTTACATAAACAATAAATTGCTAAAGGTAAAAATGAATGTTATAATTAATATTAAGAGATAAAGTAGGTGAGTTAAATTATGAAGAATGAAGATTTGTTAAAGGAAAAAAGAGCTAAGTTATTATCTGATTTGATAAACAAAATAAAATTATCAATAGAAAAAAATAAAGTAAATGGAGAAAACTCAAGTAAAATATTTATATATTCTAGACTAGCAGACTATACATATTATTCAGAGGTAAGTATTAGAAAATTTTTAACAGGTACAGTACCAAAAGATATAACAAGTTTTATAGAAGGTGTAATACAGTACTGCAAATTTGTTGGAGTTGATGAAGATTATATAGAAAATTTTACTAAAGAATATGTACAAACTTCAAATGCAGTAGTATTGGAGATAAATAGTTCAATAAAAACTACAAATAATTTAATTCCACAAGATTTAACAACAATAATAAGACCACAAAAACTGCTAGAATTTATTAATAAATTTTTAACACAGGAAATTAATATTGCATATATATATGGCTATAAATTAAGCGGAAAAACTAAATCAGTTATGGCATGTATGAGTGATTTAATAAACAAAAATATATATGATAATATATTATGGGTAGATATAAAACAAAATGAAAATCAGATAAAACAAATTATAAATATTATATCAAGTATTGCATTATTAGAAAAAAATAAATTAGATGAAGAAATAAAAAAGAGCATGTGTTTAGAATTTTTAAAGACAAATAAAACAATTTTAGTATTAGATTTTAATAATGAGATTATAGAGACACAAACAATAAATATATTAAAAGAGATAGCAAAACACACTAAAATAATTATAATATCTTCAAGACTATTTAAAAATTACGAAAATGAATTATCATTTTATTGTAATATATTTTGTACAAATGATTATATACAAAAAGATGAATTTGAACAAATGTTAAAATTGAATGAGCAAAAAACATCTATTGTAGAAAAAGAACCCGATATCGTTAATAAGCTATATAATCTAACAGGAGGATTTCCATTTGCAGCTATATATATATTGAAAAAAATAATAGAAGAAAATAAACTAGGAGTTTCTCTAGATGAAGCAATTAAAAGATATTCAAATTATAATTTAGAAGAATATGAAGAATTAGCAGAAAACATAATTGCAGAAAGATGGGAAAACTTAAGTCAATTATCAAAAAAAATTATTATAATATGTGCAAAATTTAATTATTCAGTTTCAATAAAATTAATTGCAAGTATTTGTGGAATGGAAATAACAGATAATGAATGGAAACAAGCATTAAAACAATGTTATGAAAATGATTTATTAAATCCTATAATTTTAAACAATGCACGTGTATATATGAATAATATGATAAAAACTTTAGTATTGCAATATGAGTTAAAAGAACAATTTGATGATAAATTATTTTTAGAGAGAATAGCAAGCTATTATGTTGATTTATCTACTTATATTGGAGAATGTTATAATGATTTGAATAAATTAAAATTATTAGACGAATTAGATGAATGGAATACAGTATTACAAGTATTAGAATACTTAAAACAGTCAGGAATGAACAAACAATATATAAAAATAGTAAGAGAACTAAAATATTATATATATGTACGTGGAATGTGGGAGATTGGAGAAAAATCACTTCATTTAACAAGAGTGAGCTTAGCACGTAGAATAAACGACATAGATGAAGAACTTGAAGGACTATGTGATTATATTAATATATGTTCAAAATCAAAAAATAATGAAGAAGCCGAAAAATATTTAGAAATTGCAAGCAAAATTGTAGAAGATAATGGAGACAAAATAAACAAAAGAATAATATGTTTATATAATCATGTAAAGGCATTATATTTATACAACTGTAAAAAAGAATATAAAATATGTTATGATATTTGGAAAGACAACAAGAAGAATTATTCACAATATGTAAGTACATATAGAAACTTAGTAAATGATTTATGGATAACAAGGTCTTATATAAAAATAGAAGAAGATTTTGAAAAAATATGTACAGAATTAGCAAATAAAATTATTGAAATGAAAAAAGAAAATTTTGTAAGAGCAGAATTAGACTATGAATTGTTACTAATAGGAGTTTTAATTAAAAAAATAAAAGAAAACAAAGAACAAGATGATTTAATAAAGAGAATTGAAAATGAATTAGATAAATGCGAAAATCTATTTAATACTAAGAGTTATAAAGATATAAGAAACGAAGCACAATACTTTAGATATAGAGCAATACTATATGCGTATAAAAAGGAAGAAGAATTGAAGAAAGAATATCTTGATAAGGCTATTGATGATTATAAATTAATGAACTGTTATAAAGATATTGAAGAGTTGAATGAAATTATTAATAATATAAATAGAGAGGTGTAATATTATTAAAAGAGAAACGCAATAAGTATATTTTTAGAGCCTAGAAAAAAGAAGTGTAAATCGAAAGATAGCTTGAGTTTACATAACCTTTTGACAGGCTCATTTTATTAAGGAAAATTTTATTTTATCCAAGCAAAATTTGTTTCACAAATTTTTCATGGAATTTTTAAGTGCAATATTAATTTTTCGTTCAGCATCTTTTTTTGCAATATCCTGACGTTTATCATAAAGTTTCTTACCCTTACCAATTCCCAGTTGAATTTTGATTTTATTATTCTTTAAATATAAACTAATTGGAATTAAAGAACAACTTTGCTGTTTTATTAAACCAAGTAAGTGAAATATTTCACGTTTTTTTAGTAATAGTTTTCTGCGTCTTAAAGGGTCTTTATTATATATATTTCCATTTTCATAAGGGCTAACATGCATACCATAGACAAAGATTTCACCATTCTTTATATTTGCATAACTTTCTTTTAAATTAACTTTTCCATTTCTAATTGATTTTATTTCTGTTCCGTGTTAACACAATTCCCGCTTCTATTGTATCTATTATAGAATAATTATGATGTGCTGTTGGATTTTTTGCAATTGTTTTTATTTCTGACATAATAAAATTCCTTTCATATTATATTAAAGATTTATTTTCTATATATAAAATTGAATATAAAATGATTATAACATGAATATATAAAATGTACAATTAAAGTTGTGATTTTTGTATTTAAAGAAGATATTATTTTAATAAAATAATTATATAAACTTTAAAAAATATATGTATGGGCACATAATATTGTACCCATTTAAGAGCAGAAATTAAATAATATATTTTCTAATTTCTAACATCTAATTTACTATCTATCATTATGATTATTATCATTATTTGTAGTTCTTGTAGCATAATACCATATAGCACCAACTACTATAACTGCTGCAATTGCTAAAATTATCCATAGATATGAATATGAAGTTGTATTTGTATCAGTAGCAGTTGTTCTAGTAGCAGAATATGCACCTTCTCCAAAGTCTCCATTACCTGTCATAGTACCATTATCTATAAGATCATCATCTATATTATTATCAGTATTACTTTTAAAGTCATCAGTAATATTTTCAGTAACATTATTCATTGTATTTTCAGCATTTCCTGTAACATTTTTTATACCATCAGTTGCATTTTTTACTACATTTTCAGCATTATGCATAACATCATTAACTGTATTTTTTGCATTATCCATCATATTTGTTTCATTAGCGAAAACAGAAGAAGAGATAAATAATGAAACTGTAATTATTAAAACTATTGCTAAAATTCTTTTTAACATTGATGTATACCTCCAATTTTAAGATTTAGTTTAATTATAAAATTCCAATTATAAAAAATGAAAAATATAAGAAAACTTATTAATATTGTTAGAAAAAATAAAATTAATATACAAACAATAAATTGTACAAAATGAAAAAAATTACAAAAATATACTGACAAAAATAAAATATAAGTATATAATATGTATATAATTATTTAAGGGGGAAAAAATAAAATGAACGAAGAAAATAAAGAGAACAAAGAAAAAACAGTTGATACAGATGAAATATTAAAAGAAACAACTGAGACAATAAATGAAGTTAAAGACCAAGTTAAAGATTCATTTAAAAAGGATGAATTAAAAAACAGTGCAAAAGAAACTACAAATTTTATAGTTGGAATGTTTAAAAATCCAATAGGTGAATTAAAAAACATTTCGGAAGATAATTCAAATAAAAACTTTAAGTATGCAATAATCTTAGCTGTTATATGGATTTTAGCAGAAATAATATTGGGAATATTCTATTCATCATTTTCATGGAATGTTATAAAATATTTATTACCATTAATAAAAATTGCAGTCGCTCCAATATTATCAATATTAATAATATCTTTAACAATCTTCATTTTAAATAAAAATAAAGATAAGAGTCTAGTAACAATAATGTCAGTAGTTACAGCTGCAAAATTACCAATTGTAATTGCTTCAGTTTTAAATTTATTAAAACTTATTAGTAGAGATGTAAGAACTGTAACAACTCCATTTGGATTATTGTGTGGTGTGATAAGTACAGTACTTATATACTTTGGAGCCAAATTTTTATTAGGAGAAAAAGACGATAAATCTTATATAAAACAATTTGCAATAATTGAAGGTATATATTATATAGCATATATAGTAGTAGGGTTATTACAGATATATATTTAAAGAATCTTTATATAATGTTTTAAGGCACAGAAATGTGTCTTATTTTAATAAATTATTTAAAATAAATCACGCTATCTTCACATTTATTCTATTTGCAAAATCCTGAGAATTATGCTAGAATTTAAACAATTACTATTTTAATAAGAAAGGGGCTTCACATTTATGTATAAGAAAAAGAATATGTGGGAAATAATTACAATAATAGCTATAGTTATAGGAAATATTGCAATTATGTATGGAGGAATTAATAAAGATAATAAAATTGCACTCCCTTTAGTGTTATTTGGATTAAGTATTATTATAATTCCATTTATATATGTTTTTATAAAACAAAAAATTATTTTAAAAATGTATGGAGAAGAAGAAATTATTAAAATTCAAAATGTAATAATTAGAAAGCGAAATATAGATAAATATATTAAAATATTGAGTAATGGCAAAGCAGATAATAATTGCGATGAAGAAACCCTAATAAAAAATTTTACTATTAAAATTAGTGAAAAAACGCAAACAGAGGAATTGTTGAAAAATGTAAATAGTCTTTTAGAAAAAATTGGATATAATTTACATATAAGTGAAGAGGATATATTAAAAAAGGACTATGAATTTATAAAGATTAGGAGAACTAAGGGATATTCAACATTAAGACATGATACAAATGTAATAATTAATATATTAAATAATCATAATTTAGAAGCGATAAATATAGTAAATAACAATGAAGGTAATAGAAATGTAACAATTCATATATTAAATAATTATAATTTAGCAACAATAAATACTGTAAATAGCAATGAAGGTAATATAAATATGGCAATTGTCTCATTTGATAAACTAGAAGAATTAAATGAATTAGGTGACTATAATGAAAATGTTGAAGAATAATATTAAAGAAATAGGAATATGGATAGCTTATTTTATTGGTATATTATTTATAGAAAAACCAACTATATACTTAGTATATACTGTTGCACTTATAGCTATTAGATTAATAAGTAATACTCATAAATTATTCAACAGTACAGTTTTAGATTCTGAAAAAATAAAAAAAGGTCAATATTATCTAAGAATAGCATGTTTTATTAGTTTTGCAATAATTGGAATATTTATCAAGACTAATAAATCTGATAATCCTATTTGTTCTATATGTGCAGTTGTATTTATATTAACAGGATTAGCTATTGTAATATTTGAGGTTTTATATTTAATCCAAAAAAAGCTTGAAAAAAAGTATTAGAAAAACAAAAAAAATTTGAAGAAAAATATGATCAAGGTATTTTTAATGGAGCTTTATATATAGTAACAAATATAAACGATTTGGCTTTGATAAGAAAATTAGGTTATATTATTTCAAATTATAGAATTGGAAGCTATAATAGTTATTTTATTGATATACAGGATATGATTGAAAAATTAAAAAAAGAAAATTATATAATTGAAGAAGATATTAGTATGGTAAGAGGAAATGTGGATATTTTGTGTTATAGAGTTAACAAACTATTAGACAATTTTAATATAGATTTTAAAATAACACCGGAAATGATATATAAGACAGATAATGAAAAAGTAGTGAATTGTAGAAGAGAATCAATGAGTACAATAATAAATGATGTAAATATCATTAACAATTATTTAAAAGATTTCAATTATGAGATAGTTGTTTTTATGAATGATGAGAAACTATATTTTGCACTATTACATGAAAAACAAAAATGCGAGATAGAGGAGCTATATAAAAATAATATATATTGTTAAATATAGTAAATATCAAGTACTCACATTATAATCTTACCAAAATAAGGGGAGAGATACCATTAAACAGATTAGAGAGTTAAATTATATGATTCAAGAAAGGTTAAAGAAATTTATAAATATTATAAACGAAAAAGAGAAGAATTAATTATGGTAGTAGAGATAATAATAAATAGTAATGTAAAAGATCTTAATAAAATATTTGATTATAATGTGCCAACCAATTTAGAAGAAGATATAAAAATTGGAAGGAGAGTTTTTGTGCCATTTGGAAGGATGAAAAGTCTACAAGAAGGATTTATTATTGGAATTAAAGAAAAATCAGATTATGAAATAAAAGATATAGCAAGCATTCAAAAAGAAGATTACATAGAAGAAGAAAAAATTAATTTAGCAAAACTAATGGCAAGAAAATACTTTTGTAATATTTCTGATTGCATAAAATTAATGCTTCCTCCAGGTACTACTACTAAAAATATTGAAAATAGAATTAAAGATAAATCTGCACGATTTATATATTTATTAAAAACAGAAGATGAAATAAATGAAGATATAGAAAATAAAGTAATAAAATCAGAAAAACAAAAAAGAATATTAAAATTTTTGATAGACAATGAAGAGGTTTCATCTGTTGATTTAGAAACGTTTACAAATACTACAAGTGCAAACATAAAAACATTAGAACAGAAAGGATACATAGAAATAATAGAAAAAGCAGTAGAAAGAAATCCTTTTACAAACAAAAACATAAAACCAACAAGTAATTTAGAATTAACAGATGAACAAAAGAAGGCTTTTGATGAAATTAATAATAATATAAAAAATAATAAATTCGGTGAATTTCTCATTTTTGGAGTAACAGGAGCAGGAAAGACAGAGGTATATTTACAATTAATAGGAGAAGTATTAAAAAAAGATAAAACCTCAATTATGTTAGTACCAGAAATCTCATTAACTCCACAGATGGTTGATAGATTTATAGCAAGATTTGGAGAAGAAAAGATAGCTGTTTTACATAGTAAATTATCTGTTGGAGAAAGATATGATCAATGGAAAAAAATAGAAACAGGAAATGTAAAAATAGTTATAGGAGCGAGGTCAGCAATATTTGCTCCTGTAAAAGACTTAGGACTTATAATAATAGATGAAGAACATGACTCATCATACAAATCTGATAAAAATCCAAGATATAATTCAAAAGAAATAGCAAGATATTTAGCGAAACAAAAAAATATCCCATTAGTATTAGGTAGTGCAACACCAGATATAATAAGCTATTTTAATGCAATCAATAATAAAACAAATTTAATATGTCTAACTAAAAGAGCAAACAATTCTAGCTTACCAACAGTAGAAATAATTGATTTAAAAGAAGAATTAGTAAACGGAAACCGTAGTATGTTAAGCAATAAATTGTATACTGCAATAGAAGAAAATTTAAAAGTCAAAAAACAAACTATTCTATTTTTAAACAGAAGGGGATATTCTACATTTGTAATGTGTAGAGACTGTGGTTATACTGTAAAATGTAATAAATGTAATGTAAGTATGACATATCATGTCGAGCAAAACAGACTAAAATGCCATTATTGTGGTTACGAAAGAAGAAATGTAACAATATGCCCAGAATGTAATAGTAAAAACATTAGGTATTTTGGGACTGGAACTGAAAAATTAGAAGCGGAAATACATAAAATATTTCCAAATGCTTCTACAATAAGGATGGATGTAGATACTGTAACCAAGAAAAATTCTCATGAAATGATTTTGAATAAATTTAGAGATGAAAATATAGACATATTAGTAGGAACTCAGATGGTAGTAAAAGGACATCATTTTCCAAATGTTACATTGGTTGGAGTTATTGCAGCAGATTCGAGTTTATTTATGGATGATTATAAAAGTAATGAAAGGACATTTCAAATATTAACACAAGTAGCAGGGAGAGCAGGACGTGAAGGAAACAATGGAAATGTAATAATTCAAACATATAATCCAGATAATTTCGCAATAGAATGCTCAAAACTACAAAATTATAAAATGTTTTATGATGAAGAAATAAAATTTAGGAAATTATTGAAATATCCACCATTTTGCGATATAATAAAAATCGAAATTAATGATATTAATAAAAATCAAATAGTGAGTACAGCTACACAAATATATGATAATTTAGTAAAACAAAATGAAAATAATATAATGGAAATATATAAACCAATGCCAGCACCGATAGATAAGATAAAAAATAGATATAGATGGAGAATTATTATTAGATGTAGATTTTCAAATACTATAATAGATAAAGTAAATGATAGTATTATAGATATAAAAGGAGTAAATACTAGAATTACAGTAGATGTAAATCCAAATAGTATGATATAATGCTTAAAAGATTAATGAATTACTATTTATGAAAAGTACTAATGTGCTTTTGTATTAGAAAAGGGGGAACATAAATGGCAATACGAAATATTAGGCAAGAAGGAGACGATATTTTAAAGAAAAGATCAAGAGAAATAGATGAAGTAGACGATAAAATCAGAGAATTAATGAATGATATGGTAGAAACAATGCATAAATTTGACGGAGTAGGACTAGCAGCAGTTCAAGTAGGAATATTAAAAAGAATAATAGTAATAGATTTATATGATGAAAAACCAATAATAAAACTTGCAAATCCTGTAATATTAAAAACAAAAGGAAAACAAAAAGTAGAAGAAGGATGTTTAAGTTTTCCAAATAGATTTGTACAAGTTGAAAGACCAAGTGAAATTACAGTAGAAGGAATAAACGAAAATGGAGACAAAGTAAAAATAACAGCCACAGGGCTTCTAGCACAAGCATTATCACATGAAATTGACCACTTAAATGGTATAGTTTTAACAGATGTAATGATACCTGGAACAATGGAGTATGTAAAACCAAATAAATCAAAGAAAAATAGCAAAAAATAGAAAAAAACGAATATAATAAAATAAGTATACAATTATTTAATTGTAGGAAGAATGACAATTGTCTTTTTCTTGAAATCTTATGAATACGAGGCCGAAATTATGTTAATAGTAAAAAAATTCGGAGGAAAATTATTAAATACAAAAGAAAGAATATTTAGTGTAGTAAATATTTGTAAAGAAGACTATGAAAGAGGTAATGACATTATATTAGTTTTATCTGCAATTGGAGAAAAGACAGATGAATTAATTGAAAATGCAACTAATATAACTAAAAATTTTGAAAAAAGAGAAATGGATATGTTACTTGTAACAGGAGAGCAAATGGCAGTATCACTTGTATCAATGGCATTTAATAAAGAAAATCTACCAGCAACTTCTTTAAATGCTTTTCAAGTACCGATATATACAGATTCAAATTATAACGATGCTGAAATTGTAAGTATAGGTACAAAAAGAATAAAACAGGAACTCTCAAAAGGTAATATAGTAATAGTAACAGGATTTCAAGGGATTGATAAAGAAAACAATTATACGACATTAGGTAGAGGTGGCTCAGATACAACAGCGGTAGCAATAGCTGCAAAGTTTAATGCTGATAAATGTGAGATATACAAAGATGTAGATGGTGTATATGATACAGATCCAAAAACAAACATATATGCAAAAAAATATGATGAAATAGGATATGATGAAATGTTAAACCTTTCAAATAGTGGAGCAAAAGTATTACATAATAAATCTGTTGAAATAGCTAAAAAATGTGATGTACCAATATTTATAAAATCTATGTTCACTAATGAGATTGGGACAGTAATAAAAGGTTGTTAATAACAAAGGAGAAATTATTGTAATGAATGATATGGGTGAAATGAAAAAAGCATTTGCAGAAGTTCATGATATTTTAAAGCATTCTGAATTAGAAATTCAGGAAAAAATACCTAAGAAATTTTTAGATATGCTAGAAGAAAACGAAGATAAAAACTATATAATAAATATAGATTATGATAAAGATATCAATAATCAAAAATTGTTACCATACACAAGGGATATTTTAGCAATGGTATACACAGATTATTTATGTTCTAAAGAGGAAAAGGAAAAATTTTTACTAGAAAATGAGAAAGTAATTGAAGAACAAGAAACACAACAAATAATAGAAAAAAACAAAGCAATGGGAGAAAATCTAAATAATACAAGTATTACATTAATAAAAAAAGAAAAATGGTATCAAAAAATTATAAAGTTTATTTTTGATAAAAGAGGAAATTAGGAATTATATGGAATACATAAGATTTGAAAATGAAGAATTAAACCAATATTTTAAGGAAAGAACCCAAAAAGATAAATTTGCATTAGAGGATTTAAAATCATTAGATAATATAGAGTTAGGATATATAAACATTGAATCTAATGACTTAAGAGTATTATTACAATTGAATAAAAAAATAAAAACTGAATTTGGAATATCATTTCATATTAACAGTATTTCTCCTTCTGATTCTGAAATACTAGAAGAATGTACATCAAATAAATCATTAAATAATATCGAAGGAGACATTTGGATACAGTACAATTCTTTTGAAGACATGACAGAAGAGCAGTTAGAATACTTATTATCAAGAAATAATCAAAACATACAAGTGGATTTTAGTAGTTATAAGGGTGCAAAAACTGATATTGTTAAAAAACTAAAAGATAAAGGTAATATAAAAATCGGAGTAGGCAGATATAATGATGTTGATACAATTTTAGATATGACTAAAGCAATGAATGAAATTGAAAATATAATACCAGAAAATGCCAGCGAAATTGAAAAATTTTTAATAATATATAGAACATTATCGATGGCAATTAAATATGACAAAAGTGGTAACAGTGTAAAGAATAAAAAAGATAATGAATTTACGAGAAGTAGCGAGGGAGTATTACTATATGGTAGAGGAGTTTGTGTAGGATATGCTAAAACTTTAAAAGAGGTTTTAAATTATTTTCATATTGATGCGAATTTTCAAAGTTGTGATGACCCCCCACATGAATGGAATCAAGTAAAAATAGATGGGCAATGGTATAATGTTGATTTAACATGGGATGATGATTTTCTAAAAAAAGGTTTTATGCCAATATATTGTCTTCTTAATGATGAAGATTTCTATAAAAATCATCCTATATCAACAGGGATATATCAAGAAAAATGTTTAGAGAGTTATCCAAGAGGTATAATAAAAGAGATTTTACAACAACAAATACAAATGCAAAAAGGAATATATAAAACAAAAGGAAAAGGAATACCAAAACTTATAGGAAAAGAACAATATAAGTGTAATGCTCTAGGAAGAAGAGTAGAAAACTCTAGAATATTAGCAATGATGAGAACTATTATAGCAGAAAATAAAAGAGATACAGAAGAAAGAACTACCAAAAAAGAAAATAAAATTAGAAATCTATTTGTTAGAAATGATGATTGGTCTAGGTAGATTAAACTTAGGTATGATAAATTAAGAAAAATGAGGTAGAATATGAAAAAAATTGATGTTACAGATTTTAAAGAGAATATATATGAATTATTAGAGCAAGTAATAAAATATGATGAATGTATTAATATTTCAACAAATAAAGGAAATGTTATTGTTTTATCAGAAAAAAATTACAATGAGTTAATTAAAAGTAATAATAGTTAAGTTCTATAATATATATGATTAATGAATATTGTATAATTAAATGCACGTTGTAGACATAAAATTATAGACACATAATT
>CAOKMR010000046.1 GCA_948469815.1 uncultured Clostridiaceae bacterium
ATTTTTTGTAATTTAATGAGAAGTTAAGTTTTTATCTAAATATCAACGTTTGTAGTTATTTTTATTCAAAGAACTTTTGTGCGTTTTTAGGTCAATTTTGGGTGTTTTTGTCCCCATCGTGTCCCCAAGGTTTGAAAAGCCTTGTCTCACAAGAGGTTCAAAATAGCATTTGCAAATTGGGGACATTTTTAATTTTTTATAATTTGGAGGTTTTAAAAATGAATAAAATTACTTATCACAGAGAAGGAAACTATTTAATTCCTAGCTTATATTTACCTAAGCAACCTGAAAAATCTATTGGGAAATATGGTCGCTTAAGATTAAATTTTATTAAAGAACATAAAAGAGGTTTATATACTGAATTACTTATAAGTGGTACTTTAAAGCAACATTTAATTGATATGGATGAAAGTATTAATGCTAAAGTAAATGAACTTATAAAGCAATTTGCTGAAGCTGAACATATTGATGAAAATTTGAAAGCACATCATCAAATGGAGTGGGTTCAGTCTATGAATAATATCAAAAATAGGGCTGAAGAAATTGTTTTTAATGAAATTTTATATGTGTAGGAGGAATTAGATATGGTTAATTTTAGAGATGTTAATGAAAATGATATTTTGAAAGAATGGTTTGATTTTAGAGAAGAAACTTATTTGTGTTATGCAGATAAACAGGATAGAGAAAATGAATTTAAATTTGATCTTTTTAGAGAGAATATTTTGAAGAATATTCCTAAACAGAATAGAACTTATATAGAAAAACAACTTGATCTTCTTTATGATGATTTTATGAGATATTTGACTTATATTACTGAAAAGTATTATAGAAATGGATTTGTGGATGGCTCTCAGTTAGTTATGGGATGTTTTGAAGAATAGGTAAAGGCGAGATCAATTCTCGCCTTCCCTATTATATTATAAAATTATTCATTTACTTGCCATTCGCCATTTTTCTTGCCATTTTTTCTTTCAATTAAACCTTTTTCTTGCATTTCTGCCATATAAGTTTTTACAGTTCTTACAGATTTATTAATCTGTTTTGATATTTCTTCTTGAGTAGTTGCTGGATTATTTTTTAATATGTTTATAATTGCCTGTTCTTCTAAAGTGTAATTATTGCACTTTAAATTATTTTCATTTGCACTTTGAATATTATCTATATGTGTATACCTATTTTTCAATTCATTATTAGCATTTGTAAGTAGGTTATAAAAGAACTTTTCTAAAAATGAAGTGTCTTCAAATACATTTTTTTCAAAATTTTTGTAATTAGCTCTTACTAATGAGTTTCTAAAATACCATGAATTATCAGCAAATACTTCATCATTAATATTAAATCCAAAAGTTCTTAAATATTTAATTATAAATACGGCTGTTGTTCTTGTGTTTCCTTCACAAAATGGATGTACTTGCCAAATATTTGATGTAAATTTGCATAGATGTTTTATAGATTCATCTAAGCTTAACCCTTTATATGAAAAGTTTTTTTCTTGCTCAAAGTCATATTCTAATGTTTCTTTTATAGTATCAAATGGTGCATATATTACTGTATCTCCATTTAATACCCATTCTTTCTTAGTAAAATTATAATCTCTATATATTCCTGCCACGTCAAATATATCTTTGAATAATCTTTTATGAATATTTAATAGTTCCGTTGGTGAAAAATTAAATGCTTTTTCACTTAGTATTTCTGTTATTCTTACTGCAACTTTATCTGCTTCTTCATTTTCTTTTTCAAATTTTTTTCTACTACCTTGAACTTCATAATATTCATCTATTCTTATTTTTGCTTCTTCAATATCTATTGTTCCTTCAATATGTTCTTTAGCAGTTTTTATTAAGTATTCTGAAGGTTTTAATCCATCCACATCCTGCAAACCTATTGCTGTTTCCCATGTTTTAGTCTTTTCTACTCTGTTTGGTTCGCCTTGTTTTATATATTCAGATAATTCTAAATTCCAATCCTTTTTCTTATCCATTAGAAATACCTCCTACATATATTGTATCAAATATAATATATAATATCAAGATTTAAAGTGCAATTTTTGCACTTTAAGATGTGAGAATTGCACTTTGTATATTGATATTTTATATCTTAATTTCTTAAAAAATCATCTGTTCTTTTATACCATCTTCATGTTTAGAGATTTTAAAAATTAATAATTCTAGAGAAAATATTTTGAAGAATAATAGAAAATGAGATAATTTCTCGCTTTTTCTAAGTTATTAGTATTTCCTTAAAATTGTTATATACCAATTGTTCAAGATTTTCTATTTGCAAGAACTTAGATATTAAATCATATTGCTCTTTTAAGAAAACAGGATGATATTTCTTTCCATTTATTCTTGTAAATGGTCCATCACTCTCTATAAGGATTCTACTTTGCGGTATCAATTTGATTTTATCCTTATTAATCATATTTGCATTAATGGAAAAATAACAACCTAATTCAATTAATTTTTTTAGTTGAACTATGCTACCCGAAAACCAATGAATTATACATTTTTTCGGCATATATTTTTTTATAATCTCAATTGCAGTATCTTCAGAAAATCTTAAATGTACAGATAATAACTTATTTTCATTAGCACACATTTCAACTATTTGACTAAATATCTCTATTTGCTCTATTCTAGTATCACTATAAGTTCTTGAAAAATCCAAACCTACTTCTCCTATATAATCTGCTCCTTTAAACTTATTTTTAAATAATCCAAAACTTTCTTTAGAATGATTCTCTTTAGGATTAAATCCCAAGGCAAATTTAATATATTTTGTATTAAAATATATTCTTTGGCATTCTTGATATACTTCTGGAGAATTCGTCACACATATTGTATATTGTTTTAATTCATTTATCTTTTTATAAATTTCCTTATGATCCTTGTAAAAATCTAAATGAAAATGAGTGTCTATTAAATTTATCATATCAATCAATTCCTATATATTTTTTTATTTCTTCGTCAGAAAATAATGTCATCAAATCATTCATTGTACTTTTATATACTCTCTTAAATTTTTCCACTTCTTCGCTTGTTAACTTTCCTGAACATTTAATTAATCTAGTTAATTCTTTTTCAGTCATGTTTTTATATCGATATATACTACTTAAAACAGCTCTTGTATCACTTGTTATATCTCTATCTTCATTTTTCTTTATAAAATTCATATCTACATCTTTATATGTATATTCTTCGTTAATATTTTTAATATCTATTAATGAACTTTTTCTTATCAAACATGGATAGCAATATCCACAATTAATTGGATATTTATTATTTCCATTTCTATCATATCTAGGAATGCATGGGTGAGAACAAGAAATAGTTTCTTTGACTCCTCGTTTAAAGATTTCATTTTCTTTAATTTTGTTAACAATTTCTCTCTTTGTATCATATGCAAATATATTTGAAACTTTATTCTTTATTCCAATGCAATCTAATATTTTATTAATATTACTTATAAAATATGGATGTGTGGTTCTAGTACTGCAACTACCTTTTCTACTATTTGTTAAAGGAATATTTAATCCAATAAATCCATTTTCTGGAATATACACTGGAACTTCATCTCCTATAATACCTGCAATTGTGATTGCTATACATAAAAATAGAAAAGATCTTCCTCTTGATGTATTTTCACTTTTACTTAATACTTCCCCATTTAATTGTGGTGCATAAGAATTTGCTGAAAAACTTATAAATTTACACTTCTGTGAAGGATATTTTTCATTAATAAGATTACTTAATTCCTCTTGCTTAGCTCTTAATTTTGGATATTCATTATGACCTATTAAGCACAACGATTCACCTTGTTCTGCTAATGCAATAGCACCACAAAACGAATCCAAGCCTCCTGAAAATAATGACACTGCCGTAAATTGACTTTTATCTATTCTATTTTTCTTGTGCAACATTCTGCTAGTTTCTAAATAAATTTCCTCAGTTTTTCTAAATTCAATATTCCATATATCACCCGTCAAAAAGCTTAATGTTTGATTTATTTGCTCTGTTGTTTTGTTCCATTTTTCTATTTCTAACACTGGTATAGACACTTCTATCTCTCTTGTCCAATTATCTTGAAACAATGTTCTGGAAATTCTTTTATCTATACTAAAAACAGTCATAGCAATAATAAATAAATCTTCGTATATTGTCTCAATTCTATTCATTCCAAATTGTCTCCATGTATAATCTATATGTGTATACATAGTACTTAATTCATTTCGTTTTATAGAAAATTCGTAAGCATTCTCAAATCCAATACTTCTTTTTTCATTAACCTTGTTTTTATTTATCCATATCTTCATTTTAATCTCACTCCTCTCCATATAATTCTTTAAATATGTCATATGCCTCAATAATTTTATCTTCTATAATCTTATTACTATTCAAGTTATTAAAATCGATATTCTCTAAATTTGAAATATTCAATTCTTCCCTTAATTTATTTTTTATGTATCCACTCATGCTATCAATTATCTCATGTGCTTTGTTTGGAGATTTCTTATTAATTTGTTCTTCAAAACGAAATTTAAAATTAAGTTCTATATAGTTTATTAATATCTCCTTCAATAATACTTCTATAGATATGTTTCCTAATTCTTCAATTGTATTTATGTCTAATTCTTTTAGCGTTATAGTTAACGCATCTATTGCTAAATAGTTATCCTTTGTATTTCCATATTCCGAATATTCTGAAATTAAAAAATCTAATACCTCTTCTGGAGTTTTATCTAACAGGTACTCTTTATTTAAATCTTTTAATGTCTGTTCAACTCCTCTATTAGCTATACTTTGGCTTAATCCTATAATTTGTGATATTACTCTAATTGCACTACTTGAGCTTGTAGCACTATCTTGTTTCATTGCACTTGCATATTTATTAGCCAACTTTATTCTATTATTTAAATTATTTTCCTTTGATAATTGTGTTGCAGCTCTTTTGGCATCTGTCCAATTTTTTTTAGTTGGTAATATGTAGCCTTTAGATGTTCCCATAAATTATTCATCCCCTTTTATTAACATTTTATATAATTTCTCTTGAATTCTTCCTTTTATCTTTAAACTTTCTATACATTTTTTCATATTTTCTTTATCTGCTGTATACATAGCTTCATATAAAGGTATATCAGATAATTCTATAATAAATTCTCCTTCTTCTATCTCATTAATTATTGATTTCCTATAATCAATAAAATGTATAAATATGCTCTTTACTATATAAAGTTCTAATTTTCCTTCCTTTATTTGTGGTAATAAAATATTAAATCCTTCTTTTATTTGCCCACCTTCTAGTTTACTAAATTTATCTACAATATTGTCAATATTATGAGGTTTTGAATTTCCTATTTCTTCAAGCAATTCTTTCGTTTTTGCATCAATGTTCTGTTCTGATGGTTTATCTACTAATAATTCTCTAGTTAAATAAAAATATTTATCTAATCTTTTGGTAAATAAATCTGTGGGTTCACACTTTAGCCATTTTCTTATTTGTACAGTATCCCATAATTTATATTCTGACAAATCATCTTTTTCAAGTGCAATATATAACTTTTGAAGTTCTTCATTTTTTGTAGTAAAATTTTTATTCCATTCATTTAATATTTTAAATAAATTAATATCTAATTTTTGTAATACTAATAATTTAGTAAGAATTTTTATATCAATATCCTCTCCAAAATAATTTTCTGCTAATTTTCTTTTGGTAACAAAAGTATTTAAAAATCTTTTTGCTTGTCTTGGATTTCCTTTTAATGTATAAGCTATTATATCTTTTATTTTATTTATAATATCTATATCTTTTTCAAACTCAATATCAGAATTATTTTTGAATTTTTTGTCTGGGATACTACTAATAATAACATGTAATTCACTTAACGTTATTGTTTCTTCCCTTATTAAGATTTTACTTTCATAAATGTTTTTTAACATTTTTTTAAAAGTCTCCTCACTTAAATACTTCTGACAAACTAATAATAATAGATAGTTTTCTATATCCTTCGAAGATAATTCTGGTATATATATTGGCAATTGTATTATCTTTTCTATGTACTCTTGCGCAATTTCTGGATCATAGTCATGTTCTTTGGGATATTTCTTTTTTATTGCATATTGTATAACATTTTCATCCGCAGCAATTATAAATGTAGTATTTTTTACTGATAAAAAAAGTTTTATTGCTTCTAGTGTCTCTATTATTCTATCAGGATTACATCTATCTAAGTCATCTATTAAAACTACTAAGTTTTTTATTTCTGTTTTTTCTAACATTTTTTCAAATTCATTTTTAAATTGTCTAATGTTTTCTACTGTACTTTTTTCCTTCTCATTTAAATAGTTCTCTCTTATGTTATCTAATCCATTTGCTGCGTTACATATAGTTTCGGATATTTTGTTTTTATCACTAAGAACATCTGTAGCAACATTCAATAATAAAGGAAACGGATTTGCCATTCCTATACTTGCAAGTAATGGTGCTCCAAAAGAGACCGCCTTTGTTCCCAATTTCATCCAATTTACTCTTTTTAATAATCCCTTTATTTCCTCTCCTGCTTTATCTGTAAATTTTTTATTTGATTCTATTGTTTGAAGCAATGATTCCATAAGCGCGGTTTTAGCATCTTCATATCCTTCAAACATCCAAGCATTTATTTCGATACACTCTACATTTTGAGTATCTATTGAATCTTTTATCATATTTAGTAATGTTGATTTTCCAGCTCCCCATAACCCAAAAATTCCTATTGTTAATGGATTATAATCTTCATCTTCTACTATTTCTTTTATCAAATCTGCATATGGCTTATAAAAAAGCATATCCAATTTACTAGCATTATCTAACCACATATTTTTCCTCCCTATCTTTTATAATTTATATCATGTTTTTTTTAAATAATTTGTCGAAACTTGTCTTTTATTATCAAAAAAAGCAAAATAATCCTGTAACTATAATTACTTTCATACTTTGCTTTTCTTTTGTAAAAATTATTCTAAATATTCTTTCAATCCATCAACTATCTTGTATACTTTAGTCATTGGATTTCTTTGTGATGCTTGTCCTTCCTTATTTAATCCTTCCACGCTTTCACAGTTCTTTATTGCAATATTTAATTTTCCTTCGCTAGTAACTTTATTAAATATGTTCTTATCACTTTTTGAATACTCACCTAATCCATTTTTCTTAAACTCAGCGCTTAATTCTTGTAACACATCATCTTTTGAAACATATCTATTTACTTTTTTGAAGTGTGATAATAGCCAAAGTTCAAAATTAGGATTTGACCAAGCAACATTATAATCACAATTTTTTATTGCTGAATCAAATTGTTCATCACTGTAATCATCTTTATCAAATACAACCCAAACTTGTCCATATATTTTATGAGAGTAATTTATTATCTTTTGAGTGTATTTTACTAAAGATGTAGTATTCATACCTGTTCCTTTTATATCAATATTAGGTATTAATACCTCGACTTTATTTCCATATTTTTTATTTATCTCTTGTTTTAATCCGTTAAAATAATTAGGCTCTGTTTGTTTTCCCTCACATACAATCAAATAATTTGCTGGTGCAACTTGCAAAAAATTTGATTTTCTTTTATTTCCTTTTGCTTCTTTACTTTTCATTATACTATATCAAAGTCCTCTAATACTGGAATAGCACCATATCTTCCAGATAAATAATCTTTGTTGTAAGTTGCGTCATTTCTTACCTTTGTGTCATTTATCTTATAATCAGACAATGAATAGATTGTAGAAATTCCATCTTTATCTTTTTCAGCAAACCATATTTCATCTCTTCTAAAAGTATCTTTATTTAGGTTAACCGTATCGTGTGTAGAATATATTAACTGACCATTCCCATTATTAGTTTCAGGGTTATGGAATAAATTTATAATATATCTTGTTAATAATGGATGTAGCTTAGCATCTAATTCATCAACAAACAAAACCATACCTAATTTTAATGCATCCATGAAAAAATCAAATAAGTGAAACATCTTTCTAGTTCCGTTTGATTCAAGTTCTAATGGCAATGCTTTAATAATTCCGTTTTCCCCCTTATGAATTAACTCTATTTTTATAATTCCATTATTGTTTTTTACTGCTTCTACTGAATCTGGAGTAACTTTTATTCCTTCAATGCCAGCATCAAAAGTTTTTATAAATCTTATTAATTCGTTTTTATATTTTTCATCACTTAATATTTTTAATGATATTCTATTATTTATATTATTTTCAAATAAAGGATTACCTAAATCTAAGTAATTAGCATTTATAAACCATTCTACTACATTATTAAGATCTTTATTGTTACTATCTATTTTACTATAAATATTTAAAAATAATGTTCTTTCATCTATATTAGAAAATTCCTGCTTTTTGTTTTCATCTTTTAATATTACATTGTTACTATCTCTTTCAAATATTGTATAAAATTTATTTATTCTTTTTTCAAACAACCACTCTGAAATAATATTATCTTTTAATACCTCAAAACCATATTTATATACTTTTCCGTTTTTAGCTAGTATTTCTACTTCTAAGCTAATTGGCTCATTATTTATCATATAACTAAAAACATTTTCTTCTACTGGAGAATTCTTTCTTGAATCATCTGTTATTAGAACTCTATTTTTCATATATCCAAATGCTTGTAATACATTTGTTTTACCACTAGCATTTGCTCCATATATAGCAGATACTTTTAGATATTCACCACTTTTTGTTTTTGCAATATTATATTCATGTTCTTTTAGCGATGTAGCTTCCATATCTAAACAATTTTCATTTTTAAAAGATTTGAAATTTTTAAAACTAAATCTTATTAACATTTTTGAATTCCTCCTTTACTTTATATATTATATGCTAAAAACAAAAAAATATCAATATTTTTGAGATTTTTTCTCAAATTTTATTGATATTTTTATTAATTTTACTAATTCCTCTGTATTTTACTTTTAATGTATGCATCAATTTTTTCAATTTCTTCTCTATCGAAAGTTATTATATATTCTTGACCTATATATGCACCATTATTATCTTGCAGATGTATGTGTAATTCCATATAGATATCTTGTATTTCATATCCCTTTTTTATATATGCAAATTTTCCTGTCTTCCATAAATTTAGTTTTGGATATAATTTAAATGTTAAATCAGGTTCATAAAATTCTATTTCTTCTTTTTTATTTATTTTTCCCTCTATAAGTCTTTCTAACATACTTAATAATCTTTCTAATTCTGCTGACGTCATTAGCTCACTATTTTTATAATAATTAAAATATCGATTTTTAATAATAAGTTTTATTTTGGTCCAGTTATCGTCATTATCTTTTCCTTGTAAATAATTTGAAACTCCAAATTTTAAATATGTGTCTTCAATATTTATATTTAATGTATCTTCATCTTCAAACTCTTCTTCATATTCATTTTCTTCGTCATAAAAATCTAAATCATCTAGTTCAAAATAATCATCAACTTTTTTTATTATACTCTTTGTCATGTTCACTGGATATGGAGCATTAAGTTCATTATAAAAACCTACATTTTCTACTGTGGCAAC
Source organism: uncultured Clostridiaceae bacterium (assembly GCA_948469815.1). Taxonomy (GTDB): domain Bacteria; phylum Bacillota; class Clostridia; order TANB77; family CAG-508; genus CAKPSH01. Next base: position 9,577 of record CAOKMR010000046.1, read on the forward strand.
TGCTAAATTTCCCATTCTATCAACTAATACTCTATCTCCTACTTTAATTTCTAAATCATTTGAAATATAGTTATAATCCTTACAGTATCCATCACAATCATCATATTTTACGAATAAAAAGTAATACATTTTATCATTATCTTGCTTTTGACTCTGTATATCTGGATTTTCTTTGTTACTTTTATCATATTTCATTTGATTATAATATTCCTCAGCTGGATATTCATTAAAATATCTCTGTATTAAATCATCACTTTCCCAAATTCTCCAATCACTTCTATTTTTAAAATCATAATGCCATATTTCATCATCTGGATATTCTATTGCTTCTATATAATCTTCATTTTCATTTACCCATTCATTATATTCTGTATTTTCAATATATAAAGTATTTTCTTGTACCTTTTTTCCATTCCAGAAAAATTCTGAAAGATATATCTTATTTTCTTCACAAGAATACCATATCAAATTTTCTCTAAACATTTCAACGGCTTTTACAATTGCACAAATCGGATATAAGTATCTTGTTAAAAATTTTATTTCTATCAATCCTTCTTCGTTTTTCTCATATAAAAAACCATAACCATAATAAATATATTCTCCATATTTCTCAGCATATTCATTTAAAGTTTTTACTCCAAAAAGTTTATTGAATGATATATATGGCTCTTCTAATTTTTCATTTTCATCCATTGGACAATAATCTATAAAATATTTATTTAATATTTCTTCTGTACATATAATTTTATTTACAACATAGTTTGCCATATAATCACCTCTTATCTATATTATTATCAAATCCTAACTAAAAAAATTGTCTTTAGGATATTCCGTTCCAAATTTACTTGGTGTAAAATATTTAACCTCTCCATTGTCATTAACAGAAAAAATATGCAAACATAATACCTCAGCTACTTTCTTTGGTATTCTCCTTAAAGCTACTTGAGCTGATTCCCAATATAATCCTAAACCATATTTATAAGCATGATTTATTCCTGATATTCTGCCATCTTCCTTAGAAAGTGAATATCTTTTTACATCCATTCTTGTTATTATTTGTCCTAATGCATTAAGCCATCCTTCTCTATTAATTGTTCTTGCAGACTTAGCATAAGATTTACCTTTACATTCAATATAAAAATATTCACTATTTCTTTTTCCACCAACTAGTTTAATGTCAACTCCATGCTTATGCAAATCACTTTTTTCTACTTTTTCTTCATGCCAATTACCATTTTGTTTGTTTATCATAAATTCAATAATTTGATTTACAACAAATTGCTCAGTAATTTTTTCGTTCAATTTATCCTATCTCCTTTATATAACTCCCATATATTCTTCATCTAAAATTTTCTTTCGTTCTTCCCAATCTGGCATAAATACATTTATATGATTATAAAACTGCTTACTGTGATTTTGATATTTAAAATGGCATAATTCATGTAATATTACATATTCTACGCAACAAATTGGTGTCTTTATTAGTTTTAAATTTAAAATTATTTTATTTTCATTTGCTAAGCAACTTCCCCATCTTTTGTTCATTTTTCTGATTATAATTTGAGGATTTTTAACTTTATGCCTTTTTAATTTTTTTTCAAATTCAGCAGATATTTCCTTATAAACACTCATTGCATAATTTCTTAACCATTCATCATATATTTTATTCAAATATTTTTTATTTGAAATATATTTCTCTTTTACATGAATTTTTATGTATTTTCCCTTTAATTCTATACTGTTCTTATTATCCGCTACTATATTCATTAAATATTGCTTTCCAAGAATAAATACTGTTTCTCCATTTTCAAAATTAATATTTTCTTTTATTTCTGAAAAAGTTTCATAATACTCAATTTGCTTGTTTATCCATTTGTACTTCTTTGCAATAAACTCTTTAATAGTATCTATAGACATATCAAAAGGAACAGAAATATATACTTTTTTATCTATATTTACCCTTAAATTAATGTTTTTTATCTTTTTTCTTTGAATTGTAAAATATATTTTTTGTTTATTAATCTCAATATATTCTTGTTCCATTTAATCAGCCTTTCTTTTAATAATTTGATATAGTAATTTCTATAATTGTTTCAATCAAACTATCAATTTCATTAAAATCTAAGTTTAGATTTTTTTCATTTAAATAGAAAAATAAAATATCATCAATATCTTGTTTCATACTATTTATAACATCTTCACTCTGTTTCCAATCAACTTTTATTTTATTTTCTACTTTTTCTTGAATTTTTAATGTTAGTTCTCCTAATTCTTCTGTTCCTATCTTATCACCAAAGACTTTTTCAAATTTATCATGAATTATTCCATAAAAAGCTCTTGACTTTTCATTAGTAATATTGCTTGGATATACTATTCCTGCATTTCCACTTCTAAAATCTTCAGTAATGCTTTGCATATCTTCTAAATATTTTGAATCATCTATTCTTCTTTCTCTATATGCTCTTATTGTTTCTTCAATTCTTTCTGAAAATTTCTTATAAAATGCTGGATCTGTTTTTATTTTTTGAGAAATCGTTCTTACTAATCTTGTTCTAATAGCATCTGCTTTTCCTGCTTTTGACTCAATTCTCGATAATTCTTTATTAAATTCTGTTGTATTTGTTATATCAACTGGTTCAGTAATTTTCATAACCTCTGTTGCTATAACATAATCATCTAATAATTTTTGCATTTTAGATTCGTATTCTTTATGATCTATTGTCTCTGTATATCTTAATTTTACTGTCGCCCTTAATTTTTGATAAAAAGCTAATGCTCTTCTATACTCAGTAATTCTGTCTTTTCCAACTTTATAATATCCACTATCACTTTGTAATATTAATCCCAATATACTACCAAAACTACATAATTTATCATAAAAGTCTTTTCTTATTTCTTCATCTGCAAGATAGACTTCATATTCTTCCATGTCATTCTTATTTTTTATTGAATTAAATATTTTAACAAGTTCATTGTAGACATTGTGTAATTTATCAACTTCACTATCTATATAATATACAGATTTATCAATGTCTTTTAATTCAAACTCTTCTAATCCTGCATCTTTATACATAGTTAGTGCTTTATCTAATTCTCCAAGTAATCCTCTATAATCAACTATATATCCATAGTCTTTACCATCATAAAGTCTATTTACTCTTGCTATAGCTTGTAATAAATTATGTTCTTTAATTTGTTTATCTAAGTACAATACAGAGGCTTTTGGTGCATCAAATCCAGTTAGTAGTTTATCTACAACTATCAATATATCTATATCGCCATTAATGAATTTTGATTTAATAGTTTCTTCATATTCTTCTTCATTTTTGTAATTTGAAATAGCTTTTAAATAGAATTTCTTTACAATATCTGAAGTTTCTTCTTGTATATCGTCTTCTCCTTCTCTCATATCTGGAGCACTTATAACAACTGCTGTTTTGATTTCAGGATAGTTTTCTTCGAAGAAATTATAATACCTTACTGCATCAACTTTTTTATTAGTTGCCAACATTGCATTAAATCCTGTTCCTTGCCAATATTTTGTATAATTTTCAGCCACATCCATAGCAACAAGTCCTAGTCTTTTTTCAGTAGAAGCAACTTTTTCAAATCTACTCCACTTTTGAATTACTTCTTGTTTTTGTGATTCATTTAAATCTCTTGTTATCAAGTCTAATTGTCTATCTATAGATATTTTTGAAACATCTTGATCTACCATCTTTCCTTCATAAATTAAAGGTACTATAGCTTTATCTTGTAATGCATCATCTAAAGAATATTTATCTATTAAACCTCCAAATCTCTTAAAAATATCTCTATCTTTTTTCATAATAGGAGTACCTGTAAAAGATACATACAAAGCATTCTTGAATACTTCTCTCATTCTTCTATTCATTTCGCCATATTCAGTTCTATGACCTTCATCAACTAATATAAAAGTATTAGGTGCATCAACAACCACACCTTTATTTACAACTGTTTCGAATTTATTAACAATTGATGTTATTACTCTAATATTATCGTTTTTTATAAGTTCTACTAAATTTTCTCCAGTACTTGCTCTCTTAGCTTGTATTCCTATTCTATTAAATGTCTTCATTATTTGTTTATCTAAGTCAATTCTGTCTGTTACTATTAAAACTTGTGGATTTCTTATATTTTTATCCTCCATTATTTTTTTAGTAACATATACCATTGTTATAGATTTTCCTGAACCTTGTGTATGCCAAACAACGCCGCCTTCTTTATCTACTGTCAATCTTTTTACAATTGATTTAGTAGCAAAATATTGTTGATATCTTGGCACTTTCTTTATTCCAGCTTCAAAAATAATGAAATCTTTAATTATTTCTAAAAATCTTGTTGGTTCAAATAGTGAAACTATATCTCTATCCTGTTTTGTTATTTCTCTTCCTTGTACTACTTTAGATAAAATTTCTTTTTGCCATTCAGTATCTTTTTCATTCCATACCATCCAGAATTTTTCAGGTGTTCCAACTGTACCGTATTTAACTGCATTTTTATTAGCGGATACTAAAATTTGAATAAATTTCATAAGTTCTGGAATATAGTCTGGTTTCTGATTTCTAATATTTTGAGATATTCCTTGAGTAATTGAAACTCCACCAACATCCTTGCATTCTATAATTGCTAAAGGTATTCCATTGATAAACATAACTATATCTGGTCTTGCTGTATTTTTACCGTTTGATCTCATAACAGAATACTCTTCTGTTACATAGAAATCATTTTTTTCAGGATTATCAAAATCTATAAACTTAATATCAAAAGATCTAGTACTTCCATCCACTAATCTTTGAGTATATGATTTTCCTATTGTTAATAAATCGTATATTGTTTCATTTGTACTTACTAAACCAGTTAATAAAGAACCATTCAAATCTTTTATTGCTTGTCCAATAGTATCAGGTGTGAATTTATATTCTTTTCCTTGATATTCATAACTATTTATTTCATTAAGTTTCTTTTCAAGAACATCTTTTAATAAGACCTGATTTAAATCACCATGTCTAATTGTTAAATTATTATATCCCCCATTTTCTTCTTCACTGGGAATCTTTTTATATCCTAGTTTTTCTAAAACTTCTAAAGCTGGTTTTTGGCTTGTAGTAAGTTCATTTGCTATTGGTATTTCTTCGTTCATATTTTTTTGCCCCCTAAAAAAATATTTATTATTTTATTTAATAATTTTATCTTATTTATATAGTTAAATTTCTGTTTATCGATT
>CAOKMR010000047.1 GCA_948469815.1 uncultured Clostridiaceae bacterium
AGCATGGGAAATTTGTGAAGCAAATTTCACAGGATTTTAAAATAAATTTTGCGTTATAAAATGAACATTATGTGAAAATTAGCACTCTCATATTGACAGTGCTAATTTTTGAGTATATAATATTTTAGAGGTTAGAAATTAGAAGTTAGATAAATTGGGAATAATAGAATAAGGAGGTATGATTAATGGATATACAAAAATTCACACAAAAATCATTAGAAGCAATACAAGGAGCACAAGAATTAGCTATAGAAAATCAAAATGCTCAAATAGAGCAAGAACATTTACTATTAGCATTATTAGAGCAAGATAATAGTTTAGTAAAAGAATTATTAAAAAAGATGAAAATTGATGAAAGTGCTTTTCAAAATCATGTAAAAGAAAAAGTAGAAAAGAAACCTAAAATTACAGGTGGAGCTAGACCAAATGATGGATTTTATGTATCACAAGATGTAGACTTAGTATTAACTAAATCAGAGAAAATAGCTAAAAATATGAAGGATGAATATGTATCTGTTGAACATATTATGATTTCTTTGATAGATAATGCTAATAGAGAGGTAAAGGAATTATTTACAAAATTTAATATTAATAAAAATGAATTTTTAAAAGTTTTAGCAAGTGTAAGAGGAAATACAAGGGTAACGTCTGATAACCCTGAGTCTACTTATGATGTATTAAAAAAATATGGTCAAGATTTAGTAGAACTTGCTCGTAGTCAAAAATTAGATCCAGTAATAGGTAGAGATAGTGAAATTAGAAATGTAATAAGAATTCTATCTAGAAAAACAAAAAATAATCCTTGTTTAATAGGTGAACCAGGAGTTGGAAAAACAGCAATAGCAGAAGGTCTAGCATTAAGAATTGTAAGAGGAGATGTTCCAGAGGGACTAAAAGAATGTACCATATTTTCATTAGATATGGGGGCATTAGTGGCAGGAGCAAAATATAGAGGAGAATTTGAAGAAAGATTAAAGGCTGTATTACAGGAGATAAAAAAGAGCGAGGGTAAAATAATATTATTTATAGATGAAATTCATACAATAGTTGGTGCAGGCAAAACAGATGGAGCAATGGATGCAGGAAATTTATTAAAACCAATGCTTGCTAGAGGAGAGCTACACTGTATAGGAGCTACTACTTTAAATGAATATAGACAATATATAGAAAAAGACCAAGCATTAGAAAGACGTTTTCAACCAGTTCAAGTAGATGAACCAACTATCGAAGATACCATTTCAATATTAAGAGGATTAAAAGAAAGATATGAAGTATATCATGGAGTAAAAATTGCGGATAATGCTCTAATTGCTGCTTCAACTCTATCACATAGATATATCTCAGACAGATTTTTACCAGATAAGGCAATAGATTTAGTAGACGAAGCATGTGCCCTAATAAAAACAGAAATGGAATCAATGCCATCAGAGCTAGATGAGATATCAAGAAAAATAATGCAATTAGAAATAGAAGAAACCGCATTAAAAAAGGAAAATGACGAAATCTCAAAACAAAGATTATCAAATATACAAAAAGAAATAGCTGAACTAAAGACAAAGTTTAATGAAATGAAAGCCAAATGGGAAAATGAAAGAGAAGCAATAGTAAAAGTTCAAAAATTAAGAGAAGAAATAGAAAAAATAAATGCTGAAATCGAAAGAGCAGAAAGAGCCTATGAATTAAATAAAGCAGCAGAATTAAAATATGGTAAATTACCAGAATTACAAAAGCAGTTAAAAATAGAAGAAGAGATATCAGAAAAAGGTAAAGAAGATAGTTTATTAAGAAATAAAGTTACTGAAGATGAAATTTCAAAAATTATTTCGAGATGGACAGGAATACCAGTTACTAAGCTAATGGAAGGAGAAAGAGAAAAAATAATAAATTTACCAGAAATTTTGCATAAAAGAGTTATTGGGCAAGAGGAAGCAGTAGAAAAAGTATCAGAAGCAATAATACGTTCAAGAGCAGGAATTGGAGACCCAAAACGACCAATAGGTTCGTTCATGTTTTTGGGACCAACAGGAGTAGGAAAAACAGAACTTGCAAAATCATTAGCAGAAGCTTTATTTGATGATGAACATAATATAATTAGAATAGATATGTCTGAGTACATGGAAAAATACTCTGTATCAAGGTTAATAGGTGCACCTCCTGGATATGTAGGATATGAGGAAGGCGGACAATTAACAGAAGCAGTAAGAAGAAAACCATATTCAGTAGTATTATTTGATGAAATTGAAAAAGCACATCCAGATGTATTTAATATATTATTGCAAGTACTAGATGATGGACGTATTACAGATTCACAAGGAAGAACAGTGGATTTTAAAAACACTATAATAATAATGACATCTAACTTAGGTTCAGATTATATATTAGAAGGAATACAAGACAATGGAGAAATATCCAAAAAAGCAAAAGACGAGGTAGAAAAATTACTAAAATCTAACTTTAGACCAGAATTTTTAAACCGTCTTGATGAAATAGTATTTTATAAACCATTAATGAAGAATGAGATATCAAAAATTTTAGAGTTATTAATAAAAGACCTAGAAAGAAGGTTAGAGGATAAACAAATAAAACTAGAATTAACACAAAATGCAAAAGATTATCTAATAGACAATGGATATGATGAAATATATGGTGCAAGACCATTAAAAAGATTTGTACAAAAGAAATTAGAAACTTTGATAGCAAAGAAGATAATAATGCAAGAAATATTATCAAATACAAAAGTAATAGTAGATTACAAAGATGGTGAATTATTAATTAAATAGATGTAGGGGTACATTGCATGTGCCCTGCTGTAACAAAAAATTTATATGTATAAAAAACAACAAATTGTTCAAGATAATAGAAATAGAATTAATAGGAGAGAATATGAAAATATCTTGGATAAAATATAAAGAAGATGATAGTTTTAAATTATTTAAAAACTTAGGAATGGATGTATATGATATTGATGACTTTGATATGATAGATAATAAGCTAAAGGAATTAGTAGATAATAATTATAAAACAATAGTATTATCAAATCAAGTAGCATCATTCTCAGAAGATATAATAAAAAAATATAAAAAATCAGATGATATTAGTATAATAATAGCACCAAACAAGAAATAATTGTTGGGTGCTTTATTAATATAATATTTTATTAATAAAGTGCATAAAATATAAGTATATTTATTGTACAGAATAACTTGACTTTTTCTAATAAAAGATTGTATAATAAATATAGAAAGTAAATGTTCTCGCTTGTGGTTGGTGCGAGTAATAAATCATACCATTTCGTCAAATGTTCTCGCTTGTGATTGGTGCGAGTAATAAATCATATCATTTTGTAAATTGTAGTCCTTTGTTCTGTTAAGGAATAAAGGACTTTCTTTTTAGGAGATTATATATGGAAATAAAACAAGGATATGTCTATCATATAAAAGAAGATTATTTTAAATTCGTAAATGATGAGAAATTAATGAGAAATCATGAAGGAAATTCTACTAGACCAAATTACTTTTGTATAAAATTGGATAACAGTGATATAATGTGGTTTATTCCAATGAGTAGTAAAGTGGATAAATATAAAGATATTATTGAAAATAAAGTAAGGAAATATAAAAAATGTGATACCATTGTAATTGGAAATTATAGAGGTAGAGAACATGCTTTTTTAATACAAAATATGTTTCCTATAATTTCAAAGTACATAGACCATATTGATACAGTTAATGGAAAAGCATTACAGGTGCCATCTGAAACAAGACGTTTAATAATGGACAAAGTTAATAAAATATTTAGATTAAAAGAAAACGGAATAGATTTAATATTTCCTAATGTTGATAGAATTAAAAAGTTATTATTGAATGAATTAATAGAGAAAAAGTAAATATTATATAGTTTTGTAATTGGAGATGGAGATGAATTATTATGAAAGTCTAAATAATGTAATAAATAATATAGAACAAAATTTAACAGAAAAGATTGAATATAAAGAGTTGGCAAAAATTATAGGAACATCAAGTTATACATTACAAAGAATATTTGCATTTTTAACAGGAATTACTTTAACTGAATATATACGAAAAAGAAGACTAAGTAAAGCTACTGAAGAATTATTAAAAACAGATATAAGAATAATAGATTTGGCATTAAAATATCAATATAATTCTCCAATAGCATTTACGAATTCTTTTAAAAAATTGTATGGAATAAGTCCACAAAATTTAAGAAAAGAAAAGAAAAACATAAAAGTTTTTCCAAAGATAGAATTTAAACCTGTAATAGAAACAATAGATGACTTACAATATAGAATAATTAATTTGGATAAACAGACACTATACGGTATAACTACAGGAATAATAAAAGGAACAGATAAAGTGGCAATAAAAGACTTATTTAAAAAAGCAAGAGAACAAAAAATATTAGATTTTATAATTGATAATAGCGATAGAACGGAACTTTATTATGGTATATCCAAACATATATATAATGGTGAAATATCTGACAAAATTCAATATTACATATTGGGCAAACAATATAGAGAAGATTTTGTTAGTTTAGAAATCCCTAAATCTACTTGGGCTTGTTTTAAATTAGACAATAAAGAGCAAGTAGACATTTTGAAATTATATAATACCATATATACTAAATGGTTACCATCATCAGAGTATAAGGAGATTTTAAATTATCCACAATTAGAAATTTATTATGAGAACAGTTGTGAAATATGTATACCTGTAAAATAACTTAATAAATTTGTTTGTATAATTACAAAGTAATATTAAAATTTTTGAAATAGTGTTATAATATTAATAAAGGAGAGAAAGTTTATGATGTATCCATATGTAAAATATTCAGATAATACAGAAGTAGTTTTCTCAGATGTATATATAGGAGAAAACGGAGAAGAATGTATTGATGTACACTTTGAGAGGCCTACTAATACAGGGTTTGATTCAGTTAGAATTACATTACCGAGTTATAAAGTTAAAGTTTGGGAAGGAAATTATACAGAGGAAGAAATTGAATTTTTTAAAAAGATAGTTGAAAATAGTGCAGACTTATTTTATAAATATTCTAAAGAAGGAGGACTCAAACTTGCCTAGTATTTTTGAAAGTAACGGATATAAAATATATTTTTGGTCTAATGAAAGTGATGAACCAATCCATGTACATCTTTCAAAGGGAAGCTTAGTAGCAAATTCAACCAAAATATGGCTTACTAAAAGTGGAGGATGTATTTTAGCTAATAATAACAGTAAAATTTCTAAAAATGATTTAAATAAATTAATAGATATAATATCAAAGCATTATTTTTTAATATTATCAAAATGGAAAGAATTCTATCATTTAAAAGATGTAAAATTTTATTGCTAGTAAATGTACCAGATTGGGATTACAATTCAGATAATTAATATATAAATTTGGGGTTGTAGGAATGATAAAAATTGCAGAGAATTATAATTATCGTTGTAGGGGCGATTAGCAATCGCCCGTTCTAACAAAGGCTTGCTAAATATTATATTTTTAAACATGTTCTTCGAAGGGCGGGCGATTAATAATCGCCCCTACATCTAATAATTCTAATTTCTAACATCTATCTTCTAGAACGACAAACACAAATTTTTATGTTAGGATAGCTGTGAATTGAATAAAAAAATATAAATTGTGAATTATTACCATATGAATTGTAACATAAAATAACTTAATAAATTTGATACCCAAAAAATTAAGAAAAACACCTTTATAAAATATATAATATTATATATTTTATGGAGGTGTTTTATGAATATATCAGATATAAATAGGAATATATATGGTCATAAAAACTTAAAAGAAGGAGAAAATATAGATTTCATTATGAAATCTATTGAAAAACAAGAAATGGAAAGTTTTAATTTTCTTAATCTTAAAAAGAATGAAAATAATAGTTTTAAGGAAATAAACAAAGAAATAAAATTTTAAGGAAAAAATATGAAAACAAATATAATAAAGGTAGCATTACGAAATACATTAATATACTTAATTTTGTTAATTTTATTAAGTATTAGTATTTCATATATAACAATCCAAATTTCTCTATTTGTTAAATATGGAATAGATGGTATTTTATTTAATAATTATAGTGATATTCCTAAATATATTAATTCTATTTTTACATATAACTACACATACGATTTACTAATAATTGTTTTAATAATAATAATTTTTAATTTAACACAAAAGTTATTAAACTATTTTAGAAATAGAATTACAACAAAATTTAAACTAAAGATTAATGTAAATTTAAAACAGGAACTTTATAAACATATATTAAATTTAGAATATGAAAGCTACAATTCATATGATAAAGAAGAAATGATACAAAGAATAAATGAGGATGCAGATGTATATTCAAAATTTTTCAATAATCAATTTAATGTTATATTAGATATAATTTTTCTATGTGTATTTATTATAAAAGAAAGTATAGAGCTGAATTGGAAAATTTCAATATACATTTTTTTAACTATAATTATAATACTGTTGTTTTCAATATGGTATTTTAAAAAATTAAATATATCGATTGAAAATATGATTATTAAGAGAAAGCAATTATTAAGGTCAACGATTAGAAATATTAATAATTACAAATTTATAAGAATGTTTAATAAACAGAAGGAAGAAGAAAGAAATTATAAAAAATTAAATAATAATTATTCTGATGAAGAAGTACGATTTATAAAGTTAGTCTTATTTTACGATATAATTCTTGAGCATTTAACATATCTAAAAAGCCCTATTATATATATAATAGGAGGAATAGCTATTATTAAACGGAAGAATGACAATGGGATCATTAATGGCTTTACATACTTTCGCTGAAAAGATATTTGATTATTTGTATACTTTTGGAGATAATCTAGAAGTAATAGATGATTTTCATGTAGTAACTAAAAAGATAAACAAATTATTACAACAAAAAGAAGAAGATAAAACCAATTATATATATGATTTGACAGGAAACATCATATTTAGTAATGTCACTATCTATGTAGGAAATAAAACAATATTAAAAAATATAAATCTTATTATAAAACAAGGAGAAAAAGTTGGAATTGTAGGAGAAAATGGGAGTGGCAAAAGTATATTTGCAAAAACAATTTTAGGATTTTATAAATACGAAGGTAACATATATATTAATAATCATAACATAAAAAGACTTAATAAAAGTAATATTAGAAAATATGTTGAATTAATATTAGGTGAATCTTATATGTTCTCAGGCAGTATACTTGAAAATATAAAATTGAAAAGCGAAAAAAGTATTGACATAATAGAAGAGATTTGTACTGAATGTGAAATGAAAGATGATATTTACAAATTTCATGATAAATATAATACATTGATTGGTGAAAAAGGAACAAAACTGTCTGGAGGGCAAAAACAGAGATTATCTATGGCAAGAGGTATAGCAAGTAATAAACCAATACTTATACTTGATGAGGCCCTAAATAAGCTAGATAATAAAACAAGAAAAAATATATTATCAAATTTAATATATAAGTATAATAATAAAACAATGATATTAATTAGCAATAATTTAGAGATAATAAAATACGTTGATAGTATAATTTATATAGAGGGATTAACAACTGTAAAAGCAAGTCATAAAGACTTACTAGAAAAAAATGAAAGTTATAGAAATTTAATATATATAAGAGAAAATATAATATAAAAGCGATTTAAAGGAAATGAAATTAGAAATGATAAATAAATTAAAAGAGATGTATAAAATTTCTGGATATAATAAGAAATTCATAATTCTATTTATAATTATAATAGGTACTGCAATACTAAAACTAATATCTATTCCATATATAACAAGGCAAATAATAGATATAAGTATTCCTAGTGGAAACATAAGGTCACTAATAATATGGGGATGTTTTTACATAATAGTATTATTAATATCCTGTTATTTCGTTCTTAAACATTGTAATATTAGAAGAATCCTTGAGAGACTTATTCAAAGGGATTTAAGAGAGAAAGTTTTTAATAAGATAGGACAAGTAAAAATGAAATTTTTCGACGAAAACGATACTGGTGTAATATTACAGTTTTTACAAAATGATGTAAAAGAAGCAGGTAAATTATTTGCTAATGTGATAGTAGAAATGTATTTGATGGGATTAATAAGATTTAGTATAGTCGCAATATTTTTAATTTTTATAGATGTAAAAATATCATTAATAATATTATCTATATATCTTATTGGATATTGCGTAACACTATTATTCAATAGAACAACAATAAATATAATAAATAAAATAAGAAAAATAAATATGGAAATATATAGTAAAATAAACGAAGGAGTACAAGGGTTTTTAACCATAAAGATTTTAAATATAATTGATAAGAAGGAAAATGAATTAAAAAAATTATTGCAAGAATACAGTATTATGGAAAATAAACTAGAAAAAACAGTATCAGAATATAATAACATATTTTCTTTTATAGTATCATTATGTTTAGTAGTTATTATTTATTATGGAGGGATAAAAGTTGTACAAGGATTTATGGCATATGTAGAAATAATGCTATTAATTGAATATAGTCAGTCACTTAAATCAAATTTTAATTGGTTTATAAAGCATTTAACGAATTTTAATAAATCATTTGTAGCATTCTCAAAGATTTTAGAGTTCCTAAACTTGGACAATATTGAAAAATTAGAAGAAGGAAACACATTACAAGGAATAAACATGATAGAATTTTCGGAAGTATATTTTTCATATACAGGTTATGAAAAAAATATTGAAGATTTTAGTTTTACTTTAAAGAAAGGAGAAAAAATGGCGTTAGTTGGGAGAACAGGTAGTGGAAAAACAACAATAGCAAATTTACTATGTAGATTTTATGAGCCAGTAGGTGGAAAGATAAAAATTAATGGAAATGATTATTTGAACTACTCCATATCATCACTAAGAAACAAAATAGGTTATGTAATGCAAGAGGTTTGTATATTTCCTAATACAATAATAGACAATATAAAATATGTTAATAAAGACATTACAGAAGATAAAATATATAATATTTTTAAGAAATTAAAGCTCCATGATAAAATAATTGAGCTAAAAGATGGATATAACACAGATATATTTAACAATCCAGATATATTATCAACAGGAGAAAAGCAGATGATTAACTTTGCTAGAGTTATGGCTATTGATTATGATGTTGTTATTCTAGATGAAGTTACATCAGCATTGAGCTATGAATATGAAATACTTGTAAGTAATGCTATAAAAGAGATTATTAAAGATAAGATATCAATTATAATTGCACATAGATTATCAACAATAAAAGATTGTAATAAAATATTAATAATGAAAAACGGAAAAATAATAGAACAGGGAAGCAATGAAGAACTTATGAAAAAACAAGGAGAATATTATGAGTTAGTAAATACATAATAATTTAAATGTATACCATTACCATTTTCTGTTAATAATATTAGTGAAAATATATTTAATTTGGAGATGGTTATATGAATAATTTAGATATGAAAAATATAATAGTACTTAAGGATTTACCATCAAATATTATAGATGAAGCTATAGTAATTTTAAAAGATAATAAAATCAAAAAGAGAGAAAAGTCAGAAGATGCAAATGATTTTATGAATACAAATGTTATTAGTGAAGCACAAAATGTGATTTCTGAATATATAGAAAGATTAGAAAGACCTAAAAAAGAAAGACAAAATGAGAAAAAACTATTATTAAAATATAAAAAATTGCAAATTTTTAGTATATTACTAACAGGTGGAATGATACTTAGCTTTTTAATTAACTTTATAAAATAAGAATAAAATTTCTTTCTATTACATATTATGAGATAGGAAAACAATAGAAAAATAGAAAGGAAATACATATGGAAAGAGTTTTAACACAGGAAGAAAGAATAAGAAGGGCAGAGGAAATATACTTAAGAAGAAGGAATACAAGACCTCAATATAGAAATATTAGAGAAACTACCAATATTAGGCAAGAGCCACCTAAAGTGAAAAATTTGAAACTTTTTAAGAAAATGGCTTTACAAATAGTTATTTGTTTATTATTGTATTGTATTTTTTATTTAATTTATGATACTAACTATTCTTTCTCAGATACAACTATAAGTAAGACTCAAGAGATATTAAACTATGACATTAATTTTGATGAAATATATAAATATGTTAGTGGAAATATAAAAGGATTTATAGAAAAAGGGAAGAACTCAATAGGAGAAAATAGTGGTGAAAATAAATCAGAAGACAATAATAATCAAGGAAATGAAATCAATCAAGAAAACAATGTAAATGAAAATCAATCAGATGAAAACATACCAAGTCAAGCAATTCCAGAAGAGCAAGGAAATAAAGAAGATTTACCAGTACAAGTTCAGCAAACCTCTGTAACAGAGCCAAATTTGAAACAACAATATTCCCTCATAAATCCAGTTAAACGGAGGACATATATCATCAGAATTTGGAGAAAGAGAAGCAACATCTAAAATTGTATCAACTAATCATACAGGAATAGATATTGCTGTGCCAGAGCGGATCTAGTATAGTATCAGCAATGGATGGAAAAGTAATAGTATCCACAAATTCAATTACATATGGAAATTATATAATGATAGAAAAAGGAGAACTAAGAACAGTATATGCTCATTGTAGTAAACTATTAGTAGAAGAAGGAAAAGAAATAAAACAAGGAGAAGAAATAGCCAAAGTTGGTCATACAGGAAATGCCACAGGTTCACACCTGCATTTTGAGGTAAGAATAAATAATAATAAGATAAACCCAAGATTAATACTTGATTTTTAAAGAAAACGAGGTATAGTATGCATATTAAATTTGACTTTAAAGTAATATTATTCGTTTTATTTTTTTTTATATTAGGTTTTGAAAAATTATATTTACTATTTTTAATCTTCGCAATAATACATGAGCTCTCTCATATGGTAATAGGAATACTACAGGGATTTGAACCAGCAAAAATACAAATAATGCCTTTTGGAGCATATATAAATTTTAAAATTGATATAAAAAGTTATAACACAAAAATATTAAAAGGAACAATTTGTTCCTTAAAAAAATTATTTGTTTCATTAGCAGGACCTCTAGCAAATATAGTAATAGCAATTATATTTTATATGAAAAGTGGATATATAGTTATAACATATATAAACATATTATTAGCGACATTCAATTTATTACCAATATATCCATTAGATGGAGGTAGAATATTAAAACAAACATTGATAATATTGTTAGGAAGAAGAAAAGCATTAAAATATACAAACTTATTATCAAATATATTTCTATTTATAATATTAATTATAAGTGTAATATTCTGTATAAAAACAAAAAGCCTAATAATATTATTAACATTATTTTACTTAGTATATATAAGAAAAAAGGAAGATGAAATATATAGACTAAAAGAAAAGGCATATAATTTATTAGATAAAATGTGCACATTGGGGACTTAAAAAAGTTACTATATAACAGTTATTCAAATAAAAATGCTAATAATATAGATATATAAATATTTATGCAGTATCGAATTTGACTGGAATATATTTAAAAATTCTTTTGAAATATTATGAGGGTTGTTCATGTCGAATGTAATGAGGACTAAGTGAAAGCGGCTCATAATATTTCATTAGAATTTTTTATATATGTAAGGTAACTGAGATATAAGTAAATATTTATATATCTATATTTCCTAATTTTATAATTGACATATACAAACCTGTGTTCTATAATATATATGGAGAGTGATATATTATATGAAACAAAGACAAATACTCCATGTTGATGTAAATAACGCTTTTTTATCATGGACTGCTGTAGAAAAATTAAAAGAAGGATATGAAATAGATATAAGAGAAATTCCTGCTGTAATAGGAGGAGATGAGGAAAGACGCTCTGGTATAGTTTTAGCAAAAAGTATGAAGGCAAAAGCATGTGGTGTAGTTACAGGAGAAACTTTATATCAAGCAAGAAAAAAATGTAATAATTTACAAGTATATCCTTCAAGCTATAAGATTTATAAAAAATATTCAAACGAACTATATAATTTATTACTAGAATATACAGATAAAATAGAAAGATTTAGTATAGATGAATGTTTTTTAGATATGACAGATTATTTGCCAAATGGAACATTATTAGATAAGGCAAAAGAAATAAATAAAAGAGCAAAAGAAGAATTAGGATTTACTGTAAATGTAGGAGTAGCACATAATAAACTTCTTGCAAAAATGGCATCAGACTTTGAGAAACCCAATAAAGTTCATACATTATATGAAAATGAGATACCACAAAAAATATGGAATTTACCAGTAGGCGAATTATTTATGTTAGGAAGAAAAACAGTCCCAAAACTATATAGTATGGGAATAAAGACAATAGGGGATTTGGCAAAATTTGATGAACAAATATTAATAAAGAAATTTGGAAAACATGGAAAGTTAATATGGGAATATGCTAATGGAATAGATGACTCTGAGGTTCATTTTGAGCCAGAAACACCAAAATCAATAGGAAATTCTATAACATTACCTACAGATATACGTGGTAAAGAAAAAATAGCAGAAATTGTATTAGCATTAACAGAGCAAGTAACATTTAGAATAAGAAAATATGATTTACTTGCAAATGTTGTAAGTGTACAACTAAGAACTAAAGATTTTAAGGATTATTCACATCAGAGAAAACTATCATCATCAAGCAATAGCACTAGAGAAATATATAATACTGCAAAAGAAATACTTAATGAAATGTATAAAGGAGAATTTATTAGGTTAGTTGGTGTAAGAACAGATGATTTATGTGATAAAAATCAAAAACAATTATCATTATTTGATGATACTAACTCTAAAAAGCAAGAAAAAATAGATAAATCAATAGATTTGTTAAAGAACAAATATGGATATAATGCAGTAACTAGAGGTACAGTAATGAATGTAGAAGATATTGTAAAAGCAAAAAGAAAAGAATAAATTGAACAAATACGCAAAATATGCTAAAATAATCTCATTAATATAAAAGGAGAAATACCATGATAAATAATATACCTGATTTTTTATATGAAAGATTATTAAAACAATATGGCGAAAAAACAACAGAAAGCATTTTAAAAGGATATTCTACTAAAAGATATGTAACTTTAAGGGTAAATACTTTAAAATCGAATACAGAGCAAATAAAAGATATTCTTAATTCTTTGAATATAAAATATAGAGAAGTAATATGGAGCAGGGAAGCATTAATATTAGAAGAACTAGATGAAACTGAAATAAGAAAATTATCAATATATGAAAATGGAGAAATATATTTGCAAAGTTTATCTTCTATGCTACCAGCTATTGTACTAAACCCTAAACCTGATGAAAATATATTAGATATGGCAGCAGCACCAGGTGGAAAAACTACTCAAATGGCTAGCATGTCTCAAAATAAAGCATTAATAACTGCCTGTGAAAAAAATAAAATAAGAGCAGAAAGACTAAAATATAATATTGAAAAACAAGGAGCAAGTAGGGTAAATGTATTAATAGAAGATGCAAGAAATCTAGACAATTATTTTTCTTTTGATAAAATTTTATTAGATGCACCTTGTAGTGGTAGTGGAACTATTAATATAAATAATGAAAAATTGGAAAAGATATTTACAGAAGAATTAATAAATAGGTCTGTAAAAACTCAATATGAATTACTAAAAAAAGCAATAAGAATTTTAAAATCAGGGCATGAAATGGTATATTCAACATGTTCAATACTAGAAGAAGAAAATGAAAAAAACATAGAAAAAATATTAAAAAACTCGAATATCGAGATAGTTCCAATAGATGAAAAACTATTCAAAGGAGCAAATTTGTTACCTACGAAATTAAAAGGTACTATAATAGTAGCACCAAATGAACTATATGAGGGATTTTTTATTGCTAAACTAAGAAAAAAATAGTGCAAGAGCGTGGATATACATACCACGCTCTATAAATTCAATGCTGACTTATTAGGAATAAAACTACTAAAATAATAGTAGATATACCCCATACAATTATTAGCCAATCTGGGAGTACATTGTAATCAATATCTCCTTTTTGGCTTCCCAATTTTAACATTGCAAAAAGAGTTGCCATTAAAAATATTATTCCAGATATAACTGCTACAGGAATCCGTACAGTAGGGAACATTATTACCCCTATTATTGCTATCACTATTACTATAATAAAAGAAATAGCATTCCGCTTGTTTTTGTTCATAACTATGAACCTCCTCCTTATTTATTTTCTGAATGTGGTATATTAACCCACTACTCAACATAATTATACTACAAAATTTGACAAAAGTCAAAAAATGAAGTGTTAACGATAGTGTCAATATATTTCGGGAAATTTCTTAAAAAATTTTTCCCCTTCAAAAT
>CAOKMR010000048.1 GCA_948469815.1 uncultured Clostridiaceae bacterium
TTCCGCTTTCGCTTCTGTTGCTTCCACTACTTCCGCTTTCGCTTCTGTTGCTTCCACTACTTCCACTTTCGCTTCTGTTGCTTCCGCTACTAGTGCTTCTGCTACTGGTGCTTTAGGCACCTCAGTTACTATAGCAGTATCTACTATAGTTGGATCTGCTGTGACTGTAGACCCCAAAGCAGCTAGGCACCCTAATGTTGTAATTCCATTCTTTAAGGTAGCTTCACCATCTTTAATGAAACCTATTGCCTGCCTCCGGCGGTACTCCGCCTGCCAAGTTGCCTTTCTTAACTGATACGTCTTAAGTTTTAATGCTAAAGTCATAATTTCCTTCTCCTTTTTAAAAAAATTTTTTTATTTAATAGTTACTTTGTGCACTTGGCACCACTTACTTTAATTTTAGCATATTTTACATAATATTTCAAGTGTATAACTCTTGATACAAGCCACTTTTGTTCTTATTTTTCAAATTTTACTTTTATACTTCCTATTCCACCATCTATTTTTATATAATTTTCTCCATTTCCATATATTGTATCATCTGAGATTCCTTCTCCATCTATTGTGATAGAACCTATCCCTTTGCTTGCTTTTATTTTATAATCTTCTTTTGGTGCATTAATTTTTACATCTAGTTCTCCTATCCCTGCTTCTATATCAGTGCTACCTGTTAATTTCGCATTTAATTCTACTTTTCCAACTCCCATGTCTAAATCAAGGTCATTTATTCTTCCAGATAAAATAGTAACTTTTCCTGCTCCTCCATCTATGTCTGCTTTATCTTTTACCTCTAATTCTCTTATGTGTGTTTCTCCTGCTCCTATTTCTAATGATAGTTTTCTTGTTTCAATTCTCTCAATATCGATTTTTCCTGCTCCTGTACATATTTTTACTTTATCAAATTCTAAATTTTTAGGTATATATATTATTAATTCTCCACTGTTGTTTTTATGAAACCAATGATGATTTGTTTCTTCTATATGTACTGTTCTATTATCTTGTCTACATTTAATATAGTTGCTATCTCCTTCTACTTTAAATTCTTCTCCTGCCTTTATTATTAAATTACTAAATTTTACATCTATATCTAATGTTTCTATCTCTCTATTTAATGTATCTATATCACTATATTCATAATTTGTTATTACACTATGTTCTCTAATTGTGTCATCTTCCCAATTCTGTAGTCCAAAAATAAAACTTACTCCAAATATTGCCCATAAAATTCCTGATATTATATTTATTATAAGAAATATTGCAAATGCTATTGCTAGATATTTTATTATTTTTTGTGCTGTTGTCATTTTATTTCAACACCTCCAAATATACATGTTGCATTAATATATATAATGTGTGATTGTTCATCTTTACTATAACTTGCCTTGTCTGAAACTCCTCCAAATATTGGTGTTGATTTTATTTTTACTTTTACATTTTCTGGTACATATATTTCTATTCCTCCAAATATACTAGTTGCATTAATTACTTGATCTTCTTCTATTATTGCTTTTCTTATATCACATTTTACTCCACCAAATACTGCTGTTAAGTCTGCTCCTGTTAATTTTTCATCATCAAATTTTACATTTTGCTCAGAAAATGTAGCACAATATTCATTTGTTTCATTTCTGTTTTTATTTAGTTCTTTTATTTGTTTGCTTATTTTTCCTCCTATTTCGTCTCTAAAAATAAATGATATTCCTATTATTATTAATATACCTGGAAATAATAGTTTCCAAACTAAATCGAATCTTAGAATACCTTGACATGCTAATAATAATGCAACTCCTATTATTAGTCCTATAATATTTCCTGTTCTACTATTATTTTTAAATAGTCCTATAAAACATGGTATGATTATAAATAATGTCCACCATCCATTAAAAAACATTTTGATATTAGTAATTCCTAATACATTCCCAGCTATTATTAGTCCTAATACAATAAATACTATTCCCCATAGAATGCTCTCTACTTTTTTCATTTTCTATCTCCTCTTTTCTTATTTTTTTATACTATTATAACAAACTTTTTAATTATTGTAAATTTATTTTTTATGTTAAATATAACAAACTTAAGAAAAAAGAATAAAAATTGTTTTTTTATGAATTATCCACAGCATCTAATATTTCTTTGCATTCTCTCCAGTTTACTACTTTAATACATTCATATTCTTCTTCTAACCTTTGTATTATTTCTTTTGTATTATCATTAGAGTTTAAGTCTGCTACAACAATATCTTTTATTTGTTCTTCTTTACCATATAATATTTTAAATATTATAGATCTCAAAATTCCCTCTATTTCTTTTTCTTGATTTTTAACTCCAATAATCATATATATGCCACTTGACCTTAAATTTGTATGTATTGTAATATATAGAATAGTCTTTATAATCTCAAATAATCCATAAAAAGCCAATGTCCAAACAATAGCTTTAATTATAAAACTCATAAGAATTCCTCCTCTGTATATATATAATATGAGTTTTTTATTCTTTTGGTTCATACGTTTATCTAATAATTATTTTTTGTTTATTTGCTTCTATCTATAATTGCTTTTTTTATATGATTTATTTTATATCCAGAATTATTTAAGTACACCTCTATAACATCTATTCTCGTAAAATCATCTAATTTATTATTTATTAATAAATAGTATTCTGCCGCTTTATAAATATGTTTTTGCTTAGGCTCATTTACTGACTCTGCTGGATTCCCATATGATAATATTTTTCGTGTTTTAACTTCAATAAATACAATCTCTTCTTTATCTTGTGCAATAATATCTATTTCTCCTAATTTACATCTAAAATTTCTTTCTATTATTTCATATCCTTTTTCTTCTAAGTATTTTGCTACTATATCTTCTCCTATATTTCCTGTATCTTTTCTCTTATCCATTATTTCATTTCCTTCTTATATCATTTTTTCTAAATTATATGTAATGTGCTAATATAATAAAATTAAACCTATATAAACGTGTTTTTACAAATTTCATAATTATTACCTGGTTTGCTTTCTATAAGTCCTTCTAATTCCATCATAAGTAATTTAGAATTTAATTCTCCAATATTCATTTTAGTCTCTTTACTAATTTGATTTATATGTATTTTTCCTTTTTGTATTACTTTATATATTTTTTTGTATTCTGGCTTTACATCTACTTGCTTTTCTATTTCATCTATGCTTATTTGCTTAATTTGTTTCATATTAAAATATTCCAATATATCATTTGCATTTGTTACTAATTTACCATCTCTTTTTAATAATCTGTTTGTTCCCTCTCCTTTTTTATTTTCTAGACTATTTGGTATACAAAATATGGCTTTTCCTTGTCTTCTAGCATAATTAACAGTTATTCCTGTTCCACTTTTCTGAGCAGCTTCTATAACTAATACTCCCATACTTAATCCACTAATTATTCTATTTCTTTTTCTAAAATTATCTGGACGTTTTTCAACGTTTGGTTCATATTCTGTAATAATTGCACCATTATTTTTTAAAATTCTTTCAAATAGTTCTTTGTTTTCTTGTGGATATATATTATCGAAACCTGTTCCTAATACTGCAATAGTCCTTCCCTCTGCCTCTAATGCTCCTATATGTGCTGAGGTATCTATTCCGCACTGCTAATCCACTTACTATGGTTATTCCTTCTTTTGCTAAATTATAGGAAAATTTTGTGCCCTGTTTTCTACCATATTCAGTGCATTTTCTTGCACCTACTATTGCTAATGATTTTTTACTTAATAATGCTACATCACCCAAAACATATAATTTTCTTGGTGGTTCCTGTATATCTCTTAATGTATCTGGATAATTTTCATTATTTATATCTATTATCTGCATAATTATTATTCCTTCCTTTCTCAGTTTGAAAAAAAATTAGTATATTGCTAGCCTATTTCTTAATTCTTCCAATATTTTCTATCAAGATTTCTGTACTGTATAGCTTCTGCTAAATGTTTTATATCTATATTTTGGTTTCCATCTAAATCTGCAATTGTTCTAGCTACTTTTAAAATTCTTCCATACGCTCTAGCACTCAATCCTAATCTTTCAAAAGAATTTTTTAGTATCTCTTTTCCCTTAGAATCCAATTTACAATATTCTTCTATCAATCTTGGAGTTAGTTCTGCATTTGAATATATACCATGCTTTGAATATCTTTCTTGCTGTATCTTTCTGGCCTTATCTACTCTTTTTTTGATTTGCTCTGAGGTTTCTCCTTTTTCACTAGAGTCTAATTTTTGATATTTAACAGCTTCAACCTCTATGTGTATATCTATTCTATCTAATAAAGGTCCACTAATTTTACCCATATATTTATTTATTGAATTCTCACTGCATGTACATTCCTTTTCTTTTGAACCATAATACCCACATGGACATGGATTCATTGAAGCAATTAGCATAAAATTACATGGATATGTTAAACTTGCATTTACTCTATTAATATTTATTATTTTATCTTCTAATGGTACTCTTAAAAGTTCTAATACATTATTAGGAAATTCAGGTAGTTCATCTAAAAATAATACTCCATGATGTGCTAAACTTATTTCTCCTGGTCTTGGAATTCTTCCCCCTCCAATTAGTGAAGCGCCAGATATTGTATGGTGTGGAGCTCTAAAAGGTCTATTTGTAATTAATGGTTTGTCTTCTGGTAATATGCCCTCTATACTATGTATTTTTGTTATCTCTAGGGACTCTTCAAATGTAAGGCTAGGTAATATTGATGGCAAACACCTAGACATCATCGTTTTGCCAGATCCTGGACTTCCAATAAGAAGGCAATTATGCCCACCAGCAGCAGCAACTTCTAAAGCTCTTTTTATACTTTCTTGTCCTTTTACATCAGAAAAATCAAAAATATAATTTATATTTTTCATAAAATAATCTTCATAATTCATTTGTACCTTTTCTGGTTTTTTGCTTCCATTAAGTATATTTATAACTTGCTCTAAACTCTCTACTCCTATTACCTCTATGTTTTTTACTATACTTGCTTCCTTCGCGTTTTCTTTTGGAATTACCACTTTTTTTATTCCTAATTTGCTAGCTTCTAGGCACATTGGGAAAATACCTTTTACTTTATTTATTTTTCCATCTAAAGACAATTCTCCTATAAATATAGTATCATCTATATCTTTTACTTCTAGTTCTTCATTTGCTATAAGTGTTGCAATAGCTATTGGTAAATCATATAATGCTCCTTCTTTTCTTGTGTTCGCTGGTGCTAAATTAATTATCATTTTTCTACTTTTTAAATCTACACCACTATTTTTAATAGCTGTTCTTACTCTCTCTTTTGACTCTTTTACACTTGCATCTGGTAACCCTACAATATCACATGAAGGTAAACCTCCTGATACATCTACTTGTACCTCTACCAAATAGCCATCTAGTCCCTGTAAAGACATACTTTTAACGATAGATAACATTAAATTTCCTCTTTTCAATTTTTGGATTTCTTTAAATTTTAGAATTATACTTTTTTGATTATAATTTACTAGAAATTAACTTTTAATTATTATGCTAATACACAGTTGTAATTGACTTTTAAAATTTTTGAATTATAATTATTATTTTCTACAAAAAAATGCTTTTTCCTTCTTTTTTTACAAAAATACATTTTTAGGGCACATGCAATGTGCCCCTACAATAAATTTTATTTCGGTTTTAATACAATCTCATCATATAGACTTATGCTTTTCATAGATGTTATTTCGTTCGTACTATATCCTAAAGACATTAACTCTTCTGTTGTATAACTTTTAATTATTGAATAATTTTCATTTTGCTTTTCTATTTTTACAAGTATTTTATCAGTATAACCTACTCTATTTCTTATTACATAGTTTTTATCATCTTCAGTTATTATTGCTGAATTTGGTACTTTTAAGCCTGAAGCATTCCACCAAATAACATCTATAGATATTTTTCTATAACTAATTAAGTATTCTACATCTTGTTCTATTTTAAATATTACTACTGCTTCGCCATCATTAAAATTTGAAATTCTTACTATCTCAGCTGATATCTCATCATGATTTGATAATCTTAATTTTATAATATCTCCTTCTTTTGCACTCATTGCATTATCTGATGATAAGATAGTTGCAATATAACAATAAAAATTATTTACAACTTTTCCCTGCTCTGAACTTGAAGAAACTAGTTGTCCTGTTTTACTTTTAATTGAATCCAATGTTTCTTTGGTTATAGATTCTATATTACTTGCAGTTAATGTTCCTTCATATCCATCTATTTTATAAGATACAATTCCGCTTTCTGGAGCTACTATATACTGTTGACCAGAATTTAATTGTTGTTCAAATTCACTCCTTTGTGTTATTAATTTATTAATATATGAACCAGCAGGACTAAGTTCTCCTGCAATTTTTGCCTTTCTTATCATATAGGAACTAATTTCTGATTTATATTCAGCAATTTCATCTATTTTATTAGTAGTTTGAAGTAATGCTATTTTTTCTTCTATTTGCTTTTCTAATAATTGAATATCTGTAGAATATATGCTTGTGTTTTGCCCTTCAATAGCTTTTTGTATTTCTTTATCTAGCTCTGCTATCTTTTCTTCTAGTTTTTGTTCATTTGGACTACAATATCTAAATATAGAGTCTCCTTTTGCAACTTTTGCCCCTTCCGATTTTATAGTAACAATTCCATTTTGATGTTCATCACTAAAAACCATTTTTTCGTCTCTAATTACATAACCAATATTTGTTTCTTCTTCATAAATTTTTCCGTTTTCTATAACAAATACATCTGATGGCTCTACAAGTAAGTTAATAATACTATAAAAAATACATATAGATATTATTATAATAATTATTAGTGTAACAAATTGTCCTAGTTTTTTTCTATTAAGTTTGTTTTCATTACTTGAATCTTTCTTCAATTTATTTCCTCCAAAATAATTTGTATGTTTTTTTCCTTATCTTCAAGTCCATCAATCCATATCGTATCTTTATTTTTTCTAAACCAAGTTATCTGTCTTTTTGCATATCTCCTAGTTTCCATTTTTATTCTTTCAACCATTTCTTCTTTAGTAATTTTTCCTTCTATATATTCCTTTGTCTCTTTATACCCTAATCCTTGAATAGAAGTTGGTAATTCATCATATTTTGATATAATTTTTTTAACCTCTTCAATAAGTCCTTGTTCTATCATTATATCTACTCTTTGGTTTATTCTATCATATAGTATTTCTCTATCCATGTTTATTGCAAATACTTTATAATCATATTTTATTTCTTTGCTTCTTGATTCTATTTCTTGCTCAGTTTTTGTTTTTCCTGTTTCATGATATATTTCTAATACTCTTAATATTCTTTTTTTATCATTACACGAAATTTTTTCCATAGCAACTGGGTCAATTTTTAATGCTTTATTATATAAAGTTTCTAATCCTTCTTCCTTGGCTATTTTCTCTAATTTATCTCTATACTCTTTATCTAGTTTTATTTCATTATATTCTATACCATATATTAAAGAATTAACATATAATCCAGTGCCACCAACAACTATTGGAACTTTTCCCTTTTCTAAAATTTTCTCTATACAAATCTCTGCTTGCTTTTTATAATCTGCAACACTATATCTTATATTTGGCTCTACAAAGTCTAACATATAATGCTCTATTCCATCCATTTCCTCTTGTGTAGGTTTTGCACTCCCTATATCCATATATTTATATATTTGCATAGAATCTGCTGAAATTATTTCTCCATTAATCTTTTTTGCTAATTCTATTGATAATGCTGTCTTTCCAGATGCAGTAGGACCACATATTACAATAACAATTGGTTTTTCCATTGTATTCAGATTTTCCTTTCATATATTAGTATTAATATTAGATTGGAAAATAATTGTTCTTTGGCTAGGCGTTCAAGAAAGAAATACCGGAGGCGTGCTTTTGCACGTTGAGGATTTTCTTTCGATGAACAACAACGCCAAAGGTCAATTATTTTTCAATCTTACTTTCTACGAGCAAATTTCTTTTCTATATCCATAATACTCATCTTAATCGCAGTAGGTCTTCCATGAGGACAAGTAAATGGATTTGGTAAACTTAATAATTGTTGTAATAAGCTATCTACCTCATCATTCGTTAATGCCATATGAGCCTTAACTGCTGCTTTGCAAGCAATAGTCGCCAAAAATCTTTCTTCAATCTCTTGTTTTGCTGTTCTTGCAACTGTATTTATTTCATCTAATGTTTCTAAAAATAAATCTTTTGTATTTAAATCTAAACACATTGTTGGCACACCAGTTAATTTTATAGTGTTTTCTCCAAATTCCTCTAATTGAAAACCTGCTTTTTCAAATTTAGCCATATTATCTCGTGCAATATCCATTTCCTTATGAGATAAAGAAATTATATCTGGTAATAGTAATAATTGTGAGTCTTTTTGACCTTGAGAATAATAGTTTTTTCTAACTTTTTCATACATAATTCTTTCATGTGCTGCGTGTTGATCTATAATATATAATTCTTTTTCTATTTCAATTATTATATATGTTTGAAAAGCAATTCCTATTAGCTTATAATTTGGTTTTATACTAGCTTTTTGAGTATATTTTTCCTCTTCTTCATATAAAGACATATTTACATTTTCATCTATTATATCTTTAGCATTTGTTACACTTGTTTCTTCATCTTCTTGTTTCTCTTCTTTATTGATTTTTCCAAATATCTTACTATACATGTCTTCAAAGTTTACTTTATTGTCTTCCTCTTTTGTTACTACATTTTCTCCTTGTAAATTATTTGTAATTGTTTCTGCTATCATAGCACCATATGTATAATCTTCTGGTATATATTCTTCTTCTGATGATTTTATTTCTGATACTTTTTTTATAACATCACTTTTATTATTAGAATATTCTAAACTTTTTATATCATTTAAAGTTTCCATAGGTGGTTCTGCTAGTATTTGATTTTTTCTTGTTCTTTCCATATCTTTTGGTTTAGAAATCTCTATGTCTTCATTAATATTATTTTTTAAGAATAAATTAGCATTATTAAATTTTTCTTCAGTTTCAAACTTTTCATCATCTTCTTTGATTAATGTCGCAACTTGTGGTAATGAATTTCCTTCTGTTATTATTGGTTCACTATTTGCTATTTTTCTAAAAGTATTTGTAAATGCTTGGTTTGTAAAATCCACATATGTATTATCTTCTGTTGTATTTGAGTCTAATTTATCTTCTTCTACATTTTCTATTAATTCTGCTTTTAATAATGTATCTTTTACTGCATTATATACTGCTTTAAATATTCTGCTTTCATCTTGAAACCTAACCTCAAGCTTTGCTGGATGAACATTTACATCAACTGTACTTGGAGCAATCTCAATATTTAGTACAAGAAATCCATATTTTCCAATTGGTAATAATCCTTTAAATGCTTTTTCAGTAGCACTTGCTAGAGTTTTGTCTTTTATATATCTTTTATTTACAAAGAAAAGTTGATTTGCTCTATTTGAACGTGCTATTTCGGGTTTACCAACTACTCCATTTATAACTACTCCTTCATATACATAATTAACTGGTAATACTGCTTTTGCAATATCTTTTCCATATATACTAAAAATCACATTATTAACATTTCCGTCTCCGTTTGTTTGGATTATTGTTTTTCCTGTATTAATTAATTTAAAAGCTATATGTGTATTTATAAGTGCTAACCTAGATATAGCATCTTCTATATAGCCAGATTCTGTATAGTCCTTTTTTAAAAATTTATATCTAACTGGTGTATTAAAAAATAGATTTTTTACTGTTATTGATGTTCCTTTTGAACATCCAATTTCTTCTTGATCTAATACTTTTCCTGCTTCTACTACAATTTTGTGTCCCACATCATCAAGAGCCGTTTTTGAACATAATTCTACATTTGCAATAGCTGCAATACTAGCTAATGCCTCACCTCTAAATCCCATTGATTTAACTATATTTAAGTCATCTGCACTTCTTATTTTACTTGTAGCATGTCTTTCAAATGCTATTTCTAAATCGTCTTTTTCCATTCCTTTACCATTATCAGTAATTCTTATATATGATATTCCACCATTTTTTATTTCAATTGTAATATTTGTAGCTCCTGCATCAATAGAATTTTCTACCATTTCCTTTATTACAGATGCTGGTCTTTCTATAACCTCACCTGCTGCTATTTTATTTATAGTTAATTCATCTAACAAAACAATATTTCCCATTTATACTTATCTTTCCTTTCTAAGGCACAAACCAAATTTGAAAAAGAATTCTCTTATTATTTTTCAAATTTTCCTCCCAAACTTTTGTATAATATGGTTAGATTATATCATTAAATGAATTATTTTGTATATATTTTTTGAAATTTTTTTGATGAAAAAATTATTTTGCAATATGCCCTATATCATTCATCATTACAAATACGGATAATAATATTATACAAACAAACCCTGTCATTTGAATGGCTACCTCTGTTTCCTCTTTTAAAGGTTTTCTTCTTATTCCCTCAATTATATAAATCACAATTTTTCCACCATCTAAAGGAGGGATTGGTAATAAATTAGTTACTCCTAATGATAATGATATTGCTGCTATTAAATATATATAATTTACTAATTCTGTCGTTTGTACTATTATTGATGATATTCCTACTGGTCCTACTAATTCGTTTACTGTTACATGACCAGAAAATAACATTTTCAAACTATCAATTATTGAGTAAGCAAATGTTCCTGTAACTTGTAATGTTTCTTTTAACGGATATTTATAATATATCATTACTATTAAAAATACTATTATTATAGCAAATATAATATTTACTAATCCTCCTGCTGCTACTATTAGTATCTTTTTCCAGATTTTTGCTTTGCTAAAAGAGCCTTGCTCTTCTGATGGTTGTTCTTCCCCTTCTAGTCTCACAAATCCACCAAGTGGTATTATTCTTAGTGCATATGTTGTTTCTCCAATTTTTTTAGATATTATTGTTTTTCCAAAACCTAGTGCAAATTCATTTACTTTTACTTTACAAAGTTTTGCTACAATAAAGTGTCCACCTTCATGAATAAATACTAATATTCCTAATAAAAATATTATTTTAATCGCATTTACAATAAATGTAAGCAATTAATTCACCTCTCTAATTTCTATATTCTAATTTCTATCCTTTAATCTCTATCTTATAGTATTACATAGAATGTAATACTATAAGATTATCATATATAATAGGTATGCAAGTGGAGCTATAAATATTACACTATCAATTCTATCTAACATACCTCCATGTCCTGGTATTAAGTCTCCAAAGTCTTTAATTTCTGTATACCTTTTTATACTTGATGCAGCAAAATCTCCAATTTGACTCATTATACTTAGTAAAACTGTAAAACCTCCAAATATAATATAAGATATTGAATCATCATATATTTTATTACATATGTATGTATAAATAATTGCAATTATTAATGCACCAATTGTTCCACCTATACAACCTTCAATTGTTTTATTGGGACTAATTTTACTAAATTTATGTTTTCCTAGGCCAAATACTTTTCCTATAATATATGCAAAACTATCTGTTCCCCATGCAGCAATTACTAAATACCACAAATAAATTTTATTCGGCAATTTTTCAATCATAAGCGGGATACACATTACAAATAATACTATATAACATATACCAAAAAAAGTAATTGATATATCTGTTATATTATATTTCATTTTAGTGAATAAACTTTGCATAAATAATAAAACTACTATGGTTGGCAAAAATAAACTAACCCATGTTATATCAAAGCCTGGTATTACATGTATAAATGCTATTAAAATTGCACACAAATATCCTATCCATTCAATAGGTTTTGATTTCTTTTTCATAGCATTAAAATACTCATATATACTAATTATTGCCACTATTGAAAAAAATATGTCTATAACATATTTATTTCCTAAAACTAATACTATCACTACTATTGGTAGCCCTAATATTGTTGTAAGTAATCTTGTTATATTCATTTATTAATTTCCTCCAAATCTTCTGTTCCTTCTTTGATATTCCAAAATAGCTTTGTCTAATTGCTCATCATTAAAATCTGGCCAATTTATATCTATAAAATATAATTCTGAATAAACTGATTGCCACATTAAAAATCCACTAAGTCTTAATTCATTACTTGTTCTTATAATTAAATCTGGGTCAGGTATTCCTATTGTATATAAATGGTCTGATATTACATTTTCATTAATATCATCTATGTCTATTTTTCCTTCTTTAGCTTCTAATGCTATATTTTTCATTGCTCTAATTAATTCTGCTCTTCCTCCATAATTTATGGCAATACTAAATACTACTCCTGTATTATTTTTTGTTCTTTCCATACATTTTTTCATACTTTTTTGTAAATCTTCATTAAAAGCTGTAATATCTCCTAATATGTTTACTTTTATATTTTCAGTATCTGCTCTTTTAGCATAATCATCTAAATATGTTTTAAATAATATCATTAATCCATTTACCTCTTCTTCTGTTCTTTTCCAATTTTCTGTCGAAAAAGCATATACTGTTATATATTTTAAACCAATTTTATTGGCATATCTTACTATGTTTTCTAATGTTTTGGCTCCTGCCTTATGCCCAA
This sequence comes from uncultured Clostridiaceae bacterium, assembly GCA_948469815.1. Taxonomy (GTDB): domain Bacteria; phylum Bacillota; class Clostridia; order TANB77; family CAG-508; genus CAKPSH01. The sequence continues at coordinate 12,658 of CAOKMR010000048.1, forward strand.
ATCCAGATTTCTTTCCTTGTGCAGTTGCCCATCTTCTATTACCATCCATTATAATTCCTATATGTGTAGGCATTTTTTCTTTATCAAATTCCATAAAATCTCCTTACTTAAATTTCTCTATAGAAATTATAAATTAATGATTTCTATCTTTGATATATATTGCGAGTTCTCTTAAAAATTCTGCTTTATTTTCATAAGTTTTTAAAGTTTCTAATGCTTCATTAGTTGTGTTTTCTAAATATTCCTGTGCTTTTTCTACTCCGAATTTTGTAACATAAGTTACTTTATTCATTGCTTTATCATTGCCTACTGGTTTTCCCATAATTTTTGAATCACCAATTTCAGATAATATATCATCTTTAATTTGAAATTCTAATCCTATCTTTTCAGCATACAAAGTTAAATTATCAATATCTTTTTCACTTGCCCCTGCAAGTATTGCTCCTGCTCTAACACAATATTTAAAAAATGAAGCTGTTTTTTTATTATGTATATAGTCTAATTCTTCTTTTGATATTTGTTTGCCTTCACATTCTGTATCAAGATATTCACCAATTATCATTTCATCTATTGCATGTGAAAATTCATTTAAAATTCTTATTTTTCTTTTTATGTCTTCTATGTTTTCTGAATTGTTTATTTCTTCTGAAATAATCATATATGAATGGTTCATTAAAGAATCACCTGCTAAAATAGCAGTTGCTTCATTATATTTTTTGTGTATTGTTAATCTTCCTCTTCTATAATCATCATTGTCTATTCCTGGTAAATCATCATGTATAAGAGAAAATGTATGTGTCATTTCCATGGAAACTGCAAATGGTAAACATTTTTCGTAATCATCCCTAAATAGTTTATATGTTTCAATTATTAATGTTGGTCTTAGTCTTTTTGCTGATGACATTAAACTATATTCTATAGCTTCATTTAATGTTCTTTCTGGCAAATTTGCTTTTATTAAGTATTTATTTAATTCTTGATTTACTAATTCTTGATTATCCCTTAACTTTTCTTTAAAATCCATAAATCTTTTACCTATCCCAAATTTTTACACTATTATACTGACATTATTTCTTTCTTATTTTTTTCTTATATTATCTTTTATGTTCATAGCGCGAGTAAAATTTGTTTCACAAATTTTTCACGCCCCTACACTGATAATATTTCTTTCTTATATTATATCTTTTATGTTCATAGCGCGAGTAAAATTTGTTTCACAAATTTTTCACGCCCC
>CAOKMR010000049.1 GCA_948469815.1 uncultured Clostridiaceae bacterium
TAGAATTTCAGAGGCTGATGTACGAAATGGATAATAAAGCTATAGAAGCTGCTGGATATGATAAAGGTCTAGAAGATGGTAGAAGGCAAGGTATTCAACAAGGCATTGAACAGGGTATTGAACAGGGTATTCAACAGGGGGTTCAACAGGGCATTGAACAAGGTATACAACAAGGCATTGAACAGGGTATTCAACAAGGCATTGAACAGGGTGTTCAACAAGGCATTGAACAGGGTGTTCAACAAGGCATTGAACAGGGTGTTAAACAAGGAACACAACAAGGCATAACGGAAATTGCTAAGAGGATGTTAGCTAAAAGTACAGATATTGAATTTATTATAGAATGTACTGGCTTAACTAAAGAAGAAATTGAAAGTTTAAAATAATTATATAATTGAAATGTTAAATTTACTATGGAAAAGGGAAGACATCCAAAACCATAAAATATATTGACTAAAATAAAATAATATTGTAAAATAATAATGAAAATAGAGTAAGAGATAATTAGTAAAGACTCATTAAACGGGAAGTTGTTAATGAGGCAAAGGTGAAAAATCTGCTTAATTATTTCTGCATTCCGCTATGAAAAAGAGAAATAAAAAGAAAATCTCCTTTTTTGGAAACTCTAGTTTTAAAAGAAAGGAGAAATTTTTATGTCAAAAACAAAAAAGATGATATTATCAGCACTATTTATAGCATTAGGAATAGTATTATCAAGATTTTTAGGATTTAAAGTAGTAAACCTATCATTCAGTTTTGGATTTGTACCATTAATGTTATCAGCAATATGGTTAGGACCAAAATACTCAACACTAATAGGAGGGCTAGTAGACTTAATAGGTGCACTACTATTTCCAGTAGGTTCATATTTTGTAGGATACACAATAGACTCTATGTTAAATGGACTAATCTATGGAATAATACTATATGAAAAACCAGGAGAAGAAAGAAGTACAAAAGAATTCATAATAAGATTACTAATAGCTACATTCATAGTATCTGTAGTATGTAATCTATTCTTATCATCACTATGGTCATACCTTGTATATGGAAAAGCATACCTAGTCGCATTAACAGCAAAACTACCACTAGAAGCAATAAGATATCCTGTGAAAATAGTAACAATATTAGTTCTTGCCAAAATATTAACACCACTAAAAAACAAATACCTAATAGAAGAATAAAAAAGAGAAAGACAATGTGCCATTATTTCAAAAATATAGAGATAATGTAGGGGCGATTAGCAATCGCCCGTAGAAATAGTAGAGGGGCGAGCACTGCTCAACTGTTTTAAAGGAGAAAACCAAATAAAAATGATAGAATTAAAAGATGTAAACTTTAAATACAAAAATGGAGACATAGTATTAAAAGACATAAACCTAAAGATACAAGAAGAAGAATTTGTCACAATAATTGGAAAGAATGGTTCAGGGAAATCAACACTATTAAAGCTTATAGGAGGAATTACAAAAGCAACAAAAGGACAAGCAACAGTAGACGAAATTGACTTAAGTAACAAAAAGAACTTCATGGACATAAGAAAAAAAGTAGGAATAGTATTTCAAAACCCCGAAAATCAAATAATATTCAATAATGTACATGATGATATTGCATTTGGAATAAAAAATTTAGGATTAGACAATATAGAAAAAAGAATAAAAGAAGCGCTAAAAACAGTAAACATGGAAGAACACGAAAACGCAGAAAGTTATGACTTATCAATGGGACAAAAACAAAGAATAACTATTGCAAGTGTATTAAGTATGGGAACAAAATACATAGTAATGGATGAACCAACAGCAATGTTAGACTCAGAAGGAAAAGAAACAGTATATGAAATAGTAAAAAAGTTAAAAAAGCAAGGATATACAATAATATATGCAACAAATGTAATGGATGAAATCTTATATTCTGATAGAATAATACTAATGGAAAAAGGAATGATAGTAAAAGAAATAAAACCAAATGAAATATTAGAAAATATAGAGGAACTAAAAAAAAGAAAACTACAAATACCGCCCAAAATTCAAACATTATTAAAACTGCGTGAAAAAGGTATAAACATAGACCTAGAAGAAATAATGTAGGAAAAAAGGAAGGAAACTAAAAATGAAAGATATAATAAAATTCCTGCTATTTATACTATATACAATACTAATATTCTTTATATCAGACTATAGAATAATTGCCATAATATTTTTAATAAACATAATATTAATGGTAATAGGAAAAATAAATCTAAAATCAGCAATAAGAAGTATAATAAAGCTATTACCATTTATAGCATTTGTTGTAATAATAAACCTAATACTAATGTCAAAAGAAAAAGCAATATTAATAGGAATAAGGCTAATACTTGTATGTAACTTTACATATACATTTACAAAAAACTTTACACCACAGCAACTATCAAACTCAATAGAAAAAATATTAACACCATTAAAAATATTAAAAATAAACACAAGAGAAATAGGTATAATGATAAGTATAGCAGTAGCATTTGTTCCAATATTAAAAGATGAAGGAAACAAAATAAAACAATCATTACAATCAAAAGGATTTAATGTAAATGGGGTAAATATGATAAAAAACATAAACTTAATACTAGTACCATTAATAGTCTCAATATTAAAAAGAGTACAACACATAGAAAATGCATTCAAATCAAAAGGGTATATAAGCGAATAAACAACCTTACCTATTTCTTTTCAGTAGGAATTACAATATTTTTCTTATTATCAGAATCCTCAGACTTTTTATTTATATTAACATGACTATATACAGGTGATATATCCAAAGAACCATCACCAGAAACAATTTCAAAATCTTTCTTATCTAAATCATCATCCATAAATACCTCCATTTGGGCAAAAAAGCTCTAATAAAAATATATACAATCAATTTTATGTTACCATAATAAACAAAAAAAATCAAGGAAAAGAAAAAATTAATTGAAAAAAAGTTAATATTGTGGTATCATTAGACAAAATAAAGAAGGTGAAAGGTTGAAAAATAATTAGTAACAATTCTTTTCCAACCAGGTTTGTGCCTTAGAAAGGATTAAAAATGAGACAAGAAAAATCATGTGGAGCAATAATACTAAAAGAAGAAAATAAAGAACAAAAAGTATTACTATTAAAACACAATGCTGGACACTGGGCATTTGCAAAAGGACATGTAGAAGAAAACGAAACAGAAGAACAAACAGCACTAAGAGAAATAAAAGAAGAAACAAATCTAGACGTAAAACTAGACACCAACTTTAGAACAACAGTAAAATATTCGCCTATGGAAGATGTAGAAAAAGAAGTAGTATATTTCCTAGCATATAAAAAAGAAGGAAATGAAACTCCACAATTAGAAGAAATATCACAAATACAATGGTTAAATATAGAAGAAGCAAAAAACACAGTAACATATGAAAGAGACAAAGAAATATTGCAAAAAGTAGAAAAATATATAAAAGAAGGGAAAAGATAAAAATGAAAAGAAAAAGAGGATTTGAAATAGCAAAAGGATTTGAAGAAAAGGACATTAAATTACCTGTTAGAAAAACCAAATACTCAGCAGGATATGATATAGAAGCAGCAGAAGACTGTATAATACCACCATTCAAAAGAGGAGACAAACCATACTTAGTAAAAACAGGACTAAAAGCATATATGCAAGAAGACGAATATCTAAAGCTATGTAACAGAAGTTCAAACCCAGGAAAAAAAGGACTAATATTAGCAAACAGTATAGGAGTTGTAGATGCAGACTATTATGGAAATCCAGACAATGATGGACATATTATGTTTGCATTCATCAATGTAAAAGAAGAAGAAACAATAATAAAAAAAGGAGACTGTATAGGTCAAGCAATATTCGAAAAATTCCTAACAACAGACAATGATGTAGCAGAAGGAGAAAGAACAGGAGGATTTGGCTCAACAAATAAATAACGCAGAAAAACAGGGAAATACTATTAAAATTATAAACATATTGTAGGGGCGCCCTTTGGGCGTCCGTTTATTAAAGATATAAAAAGTCATATCGAGAAATATGAAAATATTATATATAAAGGATAATTATGGAAAATTATTATGAAATATTAGAAATAAGCCCAAAAGCCTCAAAAGAAATAATAGACAAAGCATATAAAACATTAGCAAAAAGGTATCATCCAGATGCAAACTCAGTAGAAAACAAACAATGGGCAGAAGAAAAATTCAAAAAAATCAATGAAGCATATGAAATTATATCCAACAAAGAAAAAAGAAAAGAATATGATAGAGAACTAGAAAGACAAAGAAACCAGCAATTAATACAAAGTGAAGACTTAAAAAACAGATATGAAAAGCTATATGAAGAAAATCAAATATTAAAAAATCAATTAGCAAATTTAACAACAAATATCACATATGAAAATAACAATAGAGAAGAAGAAATTTATAACAACATGCAAAATCAAATCAACCAAAAAGTAACGCAATCAGTAAATCAAGCATATTATGATGCATATATACAAAGAATGAAAGACTATGGATATAGAATTTATCACAAAAAAACACTAAAAGAGAAAATGAAAGACTTACTAACAATAATAATTGTCATAATGATAGTTATGATAATATTATTTATTTTATGGCAAATTCCAGCATTCAGAAATTATATAGAAACAAATAAAATATTTCAAGCATTCAAAAATGCATTTTTTAAATAAAGTTAGAACAAATAAGAAAAATCAAAGATTTTTCTTGTTTTTCTTTATCAAATATCCTTTTGAATAAGTCAAAAACTTTTTGTGGTGCAAGTTTGATAGCATGGAAGTAGTCTTTTGTTTTTTCTACAATATCATCATATAAAGAATTAGATAAATTAGCAAACTTAATATTAAATCCTAACGAAAATTTCAGTAAGTTACAAGAAATCTGAAACAATAATTCTAAATTAAGAATTATGTCAGGAGCATTAAATTAGATATAACAAAACAATGATAATACATAAATTTATAAAAATCGCATAAAATATACTATATTTATTGTGCAAAACGACTTGACAATTGCTTTTTAGACATTGTATAATAAATATAGAAAGAAAATGTTTCTCGCTTTATGGTGGTGCGAGTAATAAATTATCCATTTTGCTAAATGTTCTCGCTTTATAGTGGTGCGAGTAATAAATTATCTATTTTGAAAATGTTTAGCCTTCTATATTAAATTATAGAGGGCTTTATTTTTAGAAAGGACAAGTATATGTTTTTAGAAACAGGATATGTATATCACATAAAAGATGAATATTTTGAATTTGCAAAAGATGAAAAACTTATGAAAAATCATGAAAATGGAAATACAAGACCTACATATTTTTGTATAAGAAATAAAGATAGCAAAATTTTATGGTTTATCCCTATGAGTTCTAAAGTAGAGAAATATAAAAAATTACAAGAACAAAAAATAGAGAAAAATGGAGTTTGTGATACTATTGTAATTGGTAAATACAGAAGAAAAGAAGCTGTTTTTCTAATTCAAAATGTTTTTCCAATTACTGAAAAATACATAGACCATATAGACACTATTAGAAATCAAGCAGTTGCAGTTGTTGAAGGAACTCAAAAGGAAATTACATACAAAGTAAATAAAATTTTTAAATTAAAATCAAAACGGAATAAACTTAATCTTTCCAAATGTAGATAGAATTGAAAAGCTATTATTAGAAGAATTAACTAATGATAATTAAGATTATACGAGAGCCCATTTATTAAAGTGAACACCCAATTTCCCTAAGGAAAATGGGTGTTTTAATATATCTTGTAATAAAAAAGATATGAAAAATTAATATAAAAGAGTAGGATTCGCAAATCAAGTCTCCGTAAACATACAGAAACAGAACAAAAATTGTCGAAAATTAGTATATTGAAAAATAAAATGCAAGAAATTATAATTAATTAAGGAAAGTAGGATTAACTTAAAAAAATGCACATCAGAAATGAACAAAAAATAAGATAATAAAATAAAGAAAATAGATAACACATATTTGTATGTGTCTGTTGAATAAGAAAGAAGGAGAGGCAAAATGAAAAAACGTAGACAAAGTATAAAAATAATAAGTCTAATAGTTTTAATATTAATAATAGCTATGATAACAACAATAATTGCGACAACAAAATCAAAAATATATGCAACAGACGAATTTTCATATGGCGGACTAAAATATACAATCAAAACAGATAATTCAGATATCATTTTAGAGATTACAGGGACCTCTGGGGTAGTAACAAGTGATTGGTACCAAAATGCAGACTCTCCTATAAAAGACTATAAAGAAAGAATAACTAAAGTTGTAGTAACAAAAAATGCAACAGAAATAGGAGACTCAGCATTTGAAGGGTGTACATCATTAAAATTATTTAGTGTAGAAAAGAGTTCAAGATGTACAAAAATTGGAAAAAGGGCATTTGCTGGTTGTACTTCATTAGAAATGATAAGAAATGCGGATAGGAATTATACTTGCTCTGAATCAGGTTGTTCACCTACAAATTCAACTACTCATAGTAAAGACAATTGTGGTGGTACAATTTCAGGTCACAGATTCAGGTTTGGTGGGAATGTATTAGAAGTTGGAGAAGAAGCATTTATGAATTGTACCAGTCTCACAAGAATAATCCAAAACGATAAACTTACAAAAATAGGAGCAAGAGCTTTTTTAGGATGTACAGGAATAGATGGATTTGATAGTAAAGGTGATAAAGAGCATTCAATGGGTTTTACTGGTAATGGTAACATAGAAGTTGGAAAAGATGCATATAGATATGGAGGATATCCAGAGGATTATGATATCGAGCCAGAAGTAACTATAACACAAAGTGTACAACAAGCAAATACTGAAACATATTATACTGATGGTATAGGAAAAGTAACAATGAATATAACTTCAGAACAAGCACAGTTAAATGATCCGAAAGACTATATTGTATGTTTAGACACAACAGGTAGTATGTACAATAAGGATTCAGGAGGATACGTTGGAACAAAGACAAAACTTAATATTGCAAAAGAAGCTTTGCAAATTTTAGCAGATACAATATATGCTGAAAATCCTGAAAATAGGTTAGCAATTGTTTTGAGTCCAGCTAATTCATATCTATACATGAACTGGAGAGATGGTAGTGAAAGTGAAACTGTAAAAATGGCAATATCAGAAATCTCACCTGATAACCGTAAAGGAAGTAAAACTTATGGATATTCAGCAGCATATTATACAGGTTCAGCTACAAATTATGATACAGGAATAAAAACAATGGCAGATGTAATAATGCAAAGAAATACGGGAAAAGATAGAAATGTATATGCTGTTTTTATGAGTGATGGTTTTGCAAACAAACCAGTTAATAAAAATACTAGAGCTGGAAAAATTATATCAGCATCAGAACATTTAAAAGGAACATGTGAAGCAGTATGGTCTGTAGCGATAGCTTTAGATTTAGACAATGGAGGAGAAGAACCAAAAGATCCAGATGATGAATTTGCACCAGATGAAGATACTGGTGATTATGAAGACTTTGTACCACCAGCAATTGACCCGAATGATAAATCTGCATATCTAAAATATATTAATACATATTGGGGAGAAACTCAATTATTCCATGATTTTCCAGTACAAGAAAATTTAGAAGAAAGATTTAAAGCCTTTATGAAGCAAGTGGTAAGCTTGAGTACTATGAGTATAACAAATGTAAAATTTAAAAGTGTGTTAAACACAGATATTTGGGAATTTTATTCAGATTCAGATCATACTAACTCGGAGAATTTAACTATATCAGACTCAGAGGCAGTTATAGGAATAAATGGAGTAGGAGCTATAAATAAAGAATACAATTATTATATAAGACTAAAAGACGATAAGAGAGGGGTCACAGATCCAGCATTACTAGTATCAAATAACCTGTCAGCAGAATACATAATAGCAGGAGGAGCTAATAACGGAAAAGCAGATAAAAAAGAATATACAGAAGAACTTACGCTAGACTGGGAAGCATGTTATGAATATGAAATAGAATACCATGGAAATGGAGCAACAAGTGGTACAATGGAAAATAGTACACACAAAGCAGGAGAAGATGTAGTATTATCAGAAAATAAATATGGTTTAGACTATAGTGTAATATATGATTATAATTATAGTGGGGCAACAAATTCATCAGCAGTAGCAACAGGAACATTTAATAATTGGAAATCACGAAAAGATGATAGATACTTTAATGATAAAGCAACAATACAAGAAACATTATGTGAATCAGAAGACGAAGTATATCACTTAGATGCGCAATGGACATTAGGAAGTGTAACACTACCATCACCAACAAGAGATGGCTATACCTGTATTGGATGGAGTACAGATTCTAGCTCAGATACAGCAGAATATAATAAAGGAGCATCATATACACCAACACAAGATAGAGTAACACTATATGCAATATGGGAGCCATATAGTGTAACAGTAACACTTAGAAAAACAGATAGTATAACAGGAGAAGGCTTAACAGGAGCGACATTTGGGTTATACGAATATAATGGAAGCACATATGTAAGGAAAAGTGATGTAACAGATAACGGAGATGGAACATATACAACAGCAAAAATGGTATACAGAGATGGAGAAGGAGGAAATGACGGAAAATTCAAAATAATAGAAGAAAGAGCGCCACAATATTATACAACGCCAAATCCAGCACAAGAAAAAGAAGTAACAATAACACAACCAGGACATAATCACTACACAACAGGATATGACATGACAAACGAACCAAATAAAATAAAAGTAAAAACCATAAAAACAGACAGTGAAACAGGAAACAGAATAGAAGGAGCAACATTTGCAATATATGAATGGAACAATATAGAAAGAGTATGGAAACTATACTCAAGAAATGAAAATAGAAATGAAACAGACGAAACAATGCACTTTCAACAAGACAGAACATATTTAAGTGAATGGTTATATGCAAACAAAACAAACGAAGGAAAATTCAAAATAGTAGAAGCACGAGCACCAGAAGGATATTACGGAGACTATAATAATGGAAACAAAAAAGAGAATGATTTTACAATTACAGCAGATAACAATGGAAAAACAATAACATTACAAAACCAAGACGGGGTATACAAAAACACAAGAGTAAAAGGAACAATAAATGTAAACAAAATAGACAGAGAAACACAAAGATATTTAAGTCAAGGAGATGCAACACTAGATGGAGCAGAATATGGACTATATGCAGCAGAAGACATATATCATAAAGACACAGTAACAGGAAAAATATATAATAGAGACCAACTAGTACAAAGAAAAACAATAACAAACGGTACATTAACATATGAAAACATAGAAATAGGAAGATATTATGTAAAAGAAATAACACCACCAGAAGGATACCTAAAAGACGAAACAAAATATGAAATAAACATGAACTATGAAGGAGAAACAGTAGCCCACCTAACAAGAGAAAAAACAGTAATAGAACAAATAAAAAAACAAGCATTCAAAATAAAAAAAGTAAGTTCAAACAGTAGCTCAACAGAACTACCACCATTACTAAACGCAGGATTTAAAATATATTTAATAAAAGACATAGAAGGAGTAAAAAACGGAACAATAAAACCAAGCAACAATGGCCAATACATAGCAACAGACTTCATAGGATACGACTTCAGTAAAGAAAGAACAGCGTTAGACTACAGTAGAAACACAGAAGGAGAAAGAATCCCAGAAATATACTCAGACAAAGAAGGAAACGTAACAAGTCCAGAACTAGCATATGGAAAATATGTAATAATAGAAAGCACAGTACCAGAAAACATGTCACCAATAGACCCATTCATAGTAACAATAAAAGAAGACAGTAGAACACCGCAAAACCAAAGAGTAGTAGTAGACCTAGAATTTGAAGCACTAATAAGAATAATAAAAAAAGACACCCAAACAGGAAAAACAGTAAAAAACAAAAACGCAAAATACAGAATATGGAACAAAAGCAAAAACGAATATGTAGAACAAGCAATAGCATATCCAATAAAAATAACATATGGAACAGAAGAAAACCCATACGAAATAAACGAAAAAGGAGAATTCGTAACCCCATTAAAACTACAAATAGGAGAATATGAACTAAGAGAAATAGAAGCACCAGAAGGATACATACTAACAGGACACGAAGGAAAAATAGAAAACGGAACATACACAGAAGAAAAAAAGCAAGCAATAAAATTCAACGTAAAATCAAACGCAATATACTATGAAGACCCAGAAATAGAAGAAATAGTAATAGACGTAGAACAACACAACGACGAAATGCTAGGAGAACTAGAAATAACAAAAACAGGAGAAAGCCTAAAAGGAACAAAAACAAGAGAAGACGGAACAATAGAACCAATATATGAAGAAATAAAAATAGAAGGAGTAGAATTCGAAATCTATGCAAAAGAAGACATATACAGCCAAGACAACCAAGGAACAAAACTATGTGAAAAAGACCAGTTAGTAAGAAAAATAACAACAAATGCAGAAGGAAAAGCATATCAAGACAACCTACCAATAGGAAAATACTATGTAAAAGAAGTAAAAACAGCAGAAGGATTTGTACAAAACCAAGAAACAAAAGAATTCGAAATAAAATACCAAGGACAAGAAAAAGCAGTACAAAAAATAGAAATGAACTACAAAAACGAAAGACAAAAAATAGACCTAAACGGAAAAGGCGGACTAGAAATAGAAAAAATAGCAAACAAAACAATATACAAACCAGGAGAAGAAATAACATACACAATAAAAATAACAAACACAACCGCATACAAAATGAAAAACATAAAAATAGAAGAAAAAATGATAGAAGGAAAATTCGAAGAAATAGAAACAGACAACATAACAAAAACAGGAGACAAAACAATAGAAATAAAAGAACTAAAGCCAGGAGAAAAAATAGAACTAAAATACAAAACAACAATAAAAGAACCAGAAAACGAAGAAACAAAAGAAAAACTAGAAAAAGAAAAAATAAAAATAACAAACAAAATAGAAGGAACCGGAAAAATAGAAAAACCAGACCCAATCCCAGGAAACCCACCAAAAGAAGAAGACATATCAGGAGAAGGAGAAGAAGAAATCTATATAACAAACAAAAACCTAGTAATAGAAAAAGAAGCACTAAAAGAAGAATACGAAATAGGAGAAACAGTACAATACACAATAAAAATAACAAACAATGGAAAAGAAAACATAACAAAAATACTAATAGAAGAAAAACTATTAAACGGAAAATTCGTAGGAATAGAAGAAGCAAACAAAAACGGAACAGAAATAGCAGAAGAAGGACAAAAAATAGCAATAAACAAAATAGAACCAGGAGAAACAATAACACTAAGATACGAATACACAATAACAGAAAGCACAAAAGTAGAAATAGAAGAAAACGGAAAAATAAAACTAGGAAACACAATAAAAGCAACTGGAAAAATAGAAACACCAGACCCAGAAAACCCAGACAACATAAAAACAGAAGAAATAGAAGACGAAAGCACAGAAAAAATAGAAATAACAGAAAAAGACAAAAACCACATAGGAATAAACAAAAAAGACATAGAAACAGGAGAAACAATAGAAGGAGCAACAATAGGGTTATATGCAGGAGAAGACATAAAAGACAAACAAGGAAACATAGTAATAGCAAAAGACACGTTAATAGAAAAAGCAAAAACAGACCAAAACGGAAAAGCAAAATACACAATAGACCTACCATTAGGAAAATACTACATAAAAGAAATAGAAGCCCCAGAAGGATATAATCTAAGTCAAGAAAAAGTAGAAATAGACGGAACATATCAAGGGCAAGAAACACAACAAATAAGTATAAGCAAAACACTAGGAAACAGAAGTACAGCAATAAAAGTGCATAAAAAAGACATAAAAGGAAAATTCCTAAAAGGAGCAAAACTAGAAATAATAGACGAAAAAGGAAATATAATAGACCAATGGGAAACAACAGAAGGAACGCATATATTCCGCAAACTAGAAAAAGGAAAAACATATACACTAAAAGAAACAGAGCCAGCAAAAGGATATGCAACAGCAAAACAAATAAGATTTGCAATAGACAGTCAAGAAAGAATATACTACATAAATGAAGAAACAGAAGAAGGAATAACAATGAGAGAACTAAACTCAGTAGACTATGTAGAAATGATAGACGAAACAACAAAAGTAAAAATAGAAGTAGTAGACAAAGAAACAGGAAAGCCAATACCAGGAATAAAAGTAGAAATAAAAGACAAAGAAACAGGAGAAACAATATATGAATATGAAACAGACGAAAAATCAAAAGAAATAGAAGGAATACCAATAGGAGAATATGAAATAATAACAACAGACCCAGAAAACAGGGGATATGTAACAGAAACAGAAGAAATGCGAGTAAAAGACACAGATAAATTACAAACAGTAAAAATAGAACAAGGATATACAAAAGTAGAAATAAGTTTAAAAGATGAAGAAACAAAAGAAATACTAAAAGAAGGAAAATTTGAAATAATAGACGAAAGAGGAGAAGTATTAAAAACATTAGAAACAAAAGACGGAATAATAAACTTAGAAAGACTACCATTAGGAAAATATACAATACATCAAACAGAAGCACCAAAAGGATACTTTACATCAAAAGACATAAAAGTAGAAATCAGAAATACAGAAGAAAAGCAGATATTTGAAATACTAAACAGAAAAAAGGTAATAAACTATGGAGTACAAAAAACACTAAATAGTATTACATTAAATGGACAAAATGTAGAAATAACAGACAACAAATTAACAAAACTAGAAATAAAATCATCAGAAATAAAAAAGACAGAACTAATAGCAAGATACAACATAAAAGTAACAAATGAAGGAGAAGTCGAAGGAAAAGTAACAGTATTAGAAACAATACCAGAAGGATATGAAATAGTAGAATCACCAGAATACTGGTCAAGAAGAGAAGATGGAAAACTACAAGCAGAAGTAGAACTAGAAGCGGGACAAAGTAAAGACCTAAGCATAGCATTAAGATGGACAAACATAGAAAGCAACTTAGGTACAGGAACAAACAAAGCAGAACTAGAAGGACAAGAAGAACAAACCAACAAAGAAGACGACAAATCAGAAGCAACAATAGTAATAAGTATCAAAACAGGAATAAAAGTAAGTCTAATAATAGTAATGATGATAATAATATCACTAGGAATCTGTGGATACATGTATATAAACATAATGGACAGAAAAGGACAAAAGATAAATAAAATCAAATTCCTAAATAAATAATTAGACATATATTAATCACATTTTACATAGGGGCACGTTGTATCGTGTCCCTATGTTTTCTCTGCCATAAGGGACGGAGAACTTCGGCAATTTCAGAAAAGGTGTACTATATAAATTTGGGGTTGTGGGGAGGATTATACATTTTAAAATTATAATTACATGTGTAGGGGCACATTG
>CAOKMR010000050.1 GCA_948469815.1 uncultured Clostridiaceae bacterium
TGAAGGGGAAAAATTTTTTAAGAAATTTCCCGAAATATATTGACACTATCAAATTAGTAAAAGGGTATTGATTTTTTAAAACATTAATAATACAATAATAACATGCATAAACTGAGAATGAAAGAAGAGGGATATATAGTGGTTATAATATTAGATGCTATGGGTGGAGATAATGCACCAGACGCAACAATAAAAGGAGCCGTTAAAGCCGTAAAGGAGATTGGAGAAAATACAGAAATACTATTAACAGGAAATGAAGAAATAATTAATTCAAGAGTAAAAGAACTATTTGGAAAAAGCACAATAGGAGAAATATCATCAAAAATAAAAATACATAATACAACTGAAACCATAGAGATGGAAGATAAACCAACTGAAGCAATAAAACATAAAAAAGACTCATCAATGGTAGTTGGATTTAATTTACTAAAAGAAGGTAAAGGAGATGTATTTATTTCAGCAGGAAATTCAGGAGCATTACTTACGGGAGCAACACTTTTAGTAGGAAGAATAAAAGGAATAGACAGACCAGCATTAGCAGGAATACTACCATCATATCATAGTAGGCTATTATTAATAGACTCTGGAGCAAATACAAACTGTAAACCAATAAATCTATTGCAATTTGCACAAATGTCTACAATATATCTAAAAAACACATTTGGTACAGAAAAACCAGCAATAGGATTATTAAATATAGGAACAGAAGAAACAAAAGGAAATGAACTGACCAGAGAGTCATATAACTTATTAAAGGAAAAATCAGAAAAACTAGGAATTAATTTTGTAGGAAATGTTGAAGGAAGAGATGCATTCTCTGGAAAAATAGATGCAATAGTTACAGATGGATTTACAGGAAATATATTTTTAAAAGCAATTGAAGGAGTAGGAAAACTAGTAAAAAAATCATTAACAGAAAGTTTAAAACATAATATATTATCTGTAATTGGAGCAATACCATGTATGCCAGCAATAAATAGATTTAAGAAAACGATGGATTATAAAGAATATGGAGGAGCGCTATTTTTAGGAGTAAAAAAACCAGTAGTAAAAGCACATGGAAGTAGTGATGAATACTTATTTTATTTCACAATAAAACAAGCTGAGCAATTTGTAAATAACAAAGCAGTAGAAAGAATGATAGAAGAATTTGAAAAAATATAAAAAAACCATTGACAAAAACAAAAATCTATATTATCTTGATATTAAATATAAAAAAAACTAAAGGAGGAAAATATAAATGGAAAACGATGAAATTTTTGAAAAGGTAAAAAAAATAATAATGGAGCAATTAAGTGTTGCAGAAGATGCTGTTACAAAAGAAGCATCATTTATAGATGACTTAGGAGCAGATTCATTAGATGTAGTTGAACTAATAATGGCATTAGAAGAAGAATTTGACATGGAAATTCCAGACTCAGACGCTGAAAAAATATCAACAGTAAATGATGTCATAGAATACATAAAAGACAAACAATAAATAAAATCCCCCAGTTATTCTGGGGAATTTTTATAGAAGTTAGAAATTAGAGGTTAGAAACTGCTCTAAATAACCTTAAAACATTGACAAAGACGTAAATTTATATATATAATAAGAAAAATGAAGAAAAAACAAAATATAAGAAAAGGAGAGATAAATATGAACATTAAAGTAACAGGAAAAGAAGTAAAAGTTACTGATGCAATAAAAGATTATGCAGAAAAAAAACTAGACAGAATTGAAAAGTATTTTGAAGGAGAAGAAATAGACGCAATAGTTACAGTAAAAGCAGAAAAAAACATACAAGTAGCAGAACTACAAGTAAATACAAAATTTGATATCTTTAGAGCTGTAACAGAACATGCAGACCTTTATGCTGCAATAGACAAAGATATAGATATATTAGAAGGGCAAATCAGAAAATATAAAACAAAAAAAGACAAAATGAATAGAGACAACTCTTTAAAAATTAAAGAATCTTTATTTGTAGAAAAAGCAAAAACTATTGAAGACGAAATTTTAAAAACATTATATTATGAAATAAAGCCAATGGCACCAGAAGATGCAAAACTAAAATTACAAGAAAAGTCAGGAAATAATTTCTACACATTTATAAATATAGATACAGGAAAAGTAAATGTAATTTTTAGATTAAAAGATGGTAAGAATTATGGTCTTGTAGAACCGGAGACCTAGAAAACATGTAAAGGAAAAAGTATGAAAATAGGAATAGATATTGGTGGAAGTCATATTGCTATAGGAGTAGTTGAAAGTAATGGAAAAATTTTAATAAAAAAAGAAAAAGATATAAACACAGAAGACAAAAGTAATATAGAAAAATTTATAGAAGAAACTATAGCAATATCCATAAATGAAATTTTAAGAAGTAATAATATAAAAGCAGAAGACATAGAGATGATAGGAATAGCATGTCCAGGAACATCAAAAGATGGGATAATAGTAAAAGCAGAGAACCTTAGAATCTACAATTTTCCAATTGTAGAAAAATTACAAAGGTACTTTTCTGCACCAATAAAATTATCAAATGATGCAAAATGTGCAGGACTATGTGAAAAGAGATATGGAGCATTAAGGAAATATAAAGACGCTATATTTATGTGTTTAGGAACAGGAATTGGGGGAGCAGTTTTCATGGATGGAAAAATGTTAAAACCAAAAAGATATCTAGGCATGGAACTAGGGCATATGACAATAAAAAAAGATGGAATAGAATGTAGCTGTGGTAGAAAGGGATGTTTTGAAGTATATGCCTCAATGAAAAGGCTAAGAGAAAAAATAGCAAAAAGACTAAACATATCAGAAGAATTAAATGGAGAAATAATATTTGAAATAGCAAAAAGGAACACAGAAAAAATAGAAGACATAATAGAAGAATTTGCAAAAAATTTAGTAGAAGGAATAACAAACATAGTAAACATATTTGAGCCAGAAATAATATGTATAGGAGGAAGCTACGTATATCATACAGACATATTAGAAGAAAAAGTAAAAAAAGCATTAAAAGAAGCGAGAACATACAACAAGGAAACACCCCAAATAGTAACAGCACAATTTGAGAACAATTCAGGTATTATTGGAGCGACATTGTTGTAAAGTAAGTAAAGAGCGAAACGAAATTTGCAATACTAACAATAGTTGTAATAAATTTTTTTAGTGCAATATATATAGTAAAAATAAAGAAAATGTGGGCGATTAATAATTGCCCACATTTTTAAACTAAATAAAACATAAGAAGAGAAAGATTGTGTATTGTAAAGTTTTCTAAAGTTAGCCTAAATAGAGCTACGGAAATAAGAAATACATCCAATTTAAGCTAAAAAAAATAAAAATAGTCATAAAATGTAACACAAATTTAATAATAATCTAAGATAATAGGATGCGTAAACAAAAACAAAACACAGGAAATGAAGGCATATTGAGAAAACGCAATAATTCTGGTATATTAGTATTAGTAAAAGTTTGTTTCTACTATATTAGCTAAAATTAAAAAATATTGAAAATATGTAAAAGTATTGCTAAGTTACCATATTTATGCTATAATTAACTTATTATGACAACCAATAAAAATTATTAATAATATAAAAAACTAATCTTTGAGCAATATGTAATGGAAATATTATATGTAATTATAAGGAGGAAAAATTATGAAATTAAAGAGAATAATTGTTGGAGCAATATTAACTACAATATGTATATCACAATTCTATTTTCTTTTATTTAACAAACCTGTATATGCAGAAGATAATGTAGCACAAAATAATAATGATACAAAATATCATTATAAGCAACTTACAGAGCTGTCAAAAAGTATTTATAATGGAATGTGTGATATGTATATTCAAGGAATTTTAAAAACTGGAACACAAGATTATGACCTTACAACAAAAGGTTATATTACACAATCACAACTTGAAACTTATAATAATGGAAATAAAGAATTAATGGATGCAATGTATGCGGCAAGATATGCTTTTTATGCTGACCATCCAGAAATTTTTTATGTCAATTTTTCGGCTATAAGTATTAGAGTAACAAAGGATACAGAAGAAAAATATCATGCATATATTGGAGCTGGAAGATATGATGACTATTATATAGAAGGATTTGCAAATCAAGCAGAGGTAGAAAATGCAATTGTAGAATTTAATAATAGAGTAAACGAAATAGTTACAGGTGCAATAAATATTACAGTAGAAGAAGGAAAAAATCTTACAACAGAACAAATAAAATATGTTCACAATGAAATAATTTATAATACATCTTATAGATTAGAAGATGATTGTACACCAGGAAATGAATCACATTTATCAACACCATATGGTACACTTGTAAAAAAACAAAGTGTATGTGAGGGATATGCAAGAGCATTTAAAACTATATTAGACAAATTAGGAATAACATGTATTCTTGTACAAGGTGCACACACTACAGAAGGAGAAGCAACAGAAGCACATATGTGGAACTATGTACAAATAGAAGAAAATGTAGAATCAAATGCAAGACAACTAGAAAAAGTTTGGTATGCAGTAGATTGTACAATAGATGATCCTTATGTACGTACACATGCATCTTCAGATAATAGTGAAGAAGAACCAGGAAACAATATTGTAGAAGGATTTGAAAATACAAGATATTTATTAGTTGGAGCTGTTACTATGAATGTAGAACATTTCCCAATTGAAGAAGTAGAATCAGCAGGTAATTATAAATTTGAATATCCAGAACTAAAAGTAGAAGATTATGGAATAGATACAGTCACAAACAAAGATGGATTAGTTGTAAAATATAAAAAAGAAGGAACAGAAACAGAAGAATATAGAGCAGGAGATTATTCTATAAGTTATAATGGAAAAGGTTATAATGGAGCAGCAGAAGACGGATATTATCTTATGATGAAATCTACCCAATATAGACCAGGAGATCAAATATGGGAAGAAAGTAAATGGGGATATTTAATTCCAGATCCAAGATTATATGTAGGAATAATAGATAATGGTGATCATATATACATATCAGTAGCAAATGCAGAATATACTGAATTTGCTGTAACTAATGTACCACCAGGAGATTATGAACATGATATAACATGTTTAACATATAAAGGAACAGAAGAACAAATTTTAGTACAAAGTGGAAGACTTTATAATCCAAGTGGAATATATAAAGCTAAACCATATATAAAACAACAATCACCATTACCAACAGCAACACTTACAGTTGGACCAACATATCATGTATCAGTTACTTATACTGATGATTTAGTATTCAAAGAGGGAGAAACAGAAGTAGGATATAAAATGACATCATCAGGAGCAACAGGAGCGGAAAAATCTACAATAACAAATTTTCAATGGGATGGAAAACGTACAATAACATTTGATTTAAAATTTAGTGAAATGTATGCAGATGATCAAGCTTCTTATTATATAGCTATTACTGGATTATTAGGAAAAAATAGTGGAAAAGCTCCAATGGAGATAACATATGGTGCTTACAACTTGATAGGATGCTCTTTCAGTATGAACAAGGCTCGTAATTGGGAAGTATTTGGAAGACCAGTATTACTTGAAGAAGAAGATTTATCAATGAAAGATTGGACAACAGCAAGTGGAGAAAAATTATCAGATAAATTGAAAAATAGAATAACACTTGTAGCAACTAAAACTACAGTTGAACAAGAAAAAGTAATGGATGATTTAGTACAAAGTGAATTTCCAAATCAAGAAATAAAGTCAAGTCAAACTTATGACATATCATTGAATGTTTGTAAAAAATATGTTGTAAAAACAGGACATAGACTAAGAGTAGCACTTGGATTTCCAACAGGATATGGACCAGAAGATGCAGGAGTTACATTCAAAGCATATCACTTTATTAGAAATGATAAAAATGAAGTAGTAGGAGTTGAAGAAATTCCATGTGTTGTAACACAATATGGTTTAATAATTACATGTGACTCATTCAGTCCATATATGATTGCAGTAACAGATGATGATGGAACACAAAACAAAGAAAAGGCAGTGATAGCCACAAGTTCAAAAGGTGGTAAAATCACAAACGCAAGTAGTGAAAAAGGAAATATCATTACTCTAGCAGAAAATGAAACAAAGACAATTACTATAAAAGCAGACAATGATTATGAAATTGAATCAGTAGTAGTTTGTGGAAAAACAATAGATATAACAAATAAAGAAACAATGGAAATCACAGTAAATTATAATGAAATTACAAATACAAACAATATAATAGATGTTAATTTTGTATCAAAAGCAGTTGTAGCAAAAGATGTAGAAAGAGGAGAAACAGTAGTCCAACCAAAAGAAACACCAGTAGATACACCAAAAGAAACAATAAAAAGTGAAAAATACCTAATAGAAGAAGGATTTATTTCAAAAATAATTCCAGGAACAGCATTAAAAGAATTAAAAGCTAATGTAGAAGCATCTAAAGACATAATAATAAAAGATAAAAATGGAAATACAATTGGAGAAGACGATATTATAAAAACAGGTATGACCTTACAAGTAGGAGACACCTTACAACTAATAATAATAGTAACAGGCGACATTGATGGAACAGGAGAAATTAGCTTAACAGACCTTGCACAATTAAAGTTACATTATATAGAAAAAGAGACATTAACAGGAGCTAGTTTAAAAGCTGCAGATATAAACAGTGATGGACAAATAACTATAACGGACTTAGCACAACTAAAACTAGTATTAGTAGATTTAATGGAATTAGAATAAGGGAGGAAAAGTTATGAAAAGAAAAATAATAGCATTAAGTTTAATTTTAGTAATAGTTACTTTAGTAAGTAATGTATATGCTGCTTCTAAATTTGAGGTAAATTTATCAACAGAAAAAAGTGAATACAATAAAAATGATGAATTTGAAGTAGATGTTAAAGTACGAAATATTCAAGATGAAAAGGGAATAATAGCATTAGGTGGAACATTAGAATATGATAAAAACAGTTTAGAATTAGTAAAAATGGAGGCACAAGGCGATTGGACTAAACCTTCATATAATGAAGATAATGGAAAATTTGTTGCAGATAGAGATAAAAATTATGCCACAAAAGATGAATCAGTATTTAAGATTACTTTTAAAGTAAAAGAAGAAAGTAAAAAAGATATTACAATAACATTAAAAGATATTTCAGCATCAAATGGAAAAGAAGATATAAAAACAGACAATGTAAGTAAAGTAATTACTATAAAAAATTCTACTGTACCAGACACAAAACCAGGAGATAACAATGAAGGAAACAATGAAGGAAACAATGTAGGAAATAATATCGGTAATAATATAGGAAATAGTGTAGGAAACAATGTAGCAAATAATACAGTAAATAATACAAATAAAAACAACTCTATATATAATAACAAAATACCACAAGCAGGAGAAAATAATACAATTATAATATTTTGTATAATAGTACTTATTGCAATTGTAGCAACTTATATTATTAAAATAAAAATTATTAATAAAAAAAGTGAAAAAGAAATAATAAGTGGAAGACATACAAAACAAAGAAAACACTAATTTAGATGATTTCATATAACATCTACATAAATATCCATTTATGTTATAATAGAAATTAGTAAAAATGGAGGATTTATAATGGAAGAGAATATAAAAAATAATAATAGCAAAATTAAATATCTATTTAGAATAAGTATCATTTTTGCAATATTATTTATAATATTTTTATTAACACAAGAAAAGATAATGAATGGAACTTATACAGTTTTAGCAAGTGAAAATGATTTTTGTTATTTATCAGATATACCTTATGATACTAAACAATCAAAACCAGGTTGGGGGAGTATACATATAAATGAAACAGATAGTGGATCAAATTTTTCTGTGAAAATAGAAGGTGCTTTTTATAGTTTCGAAAAAGGTATATGGGCACATGCAAGTTCTACCATGGTATATGATTTAACCAATTATCAAGGCTATGACTATTTTACTGCATATATGGGAGTAAATAGCAGTTCTGGAAACAATGGTAATGGTGTTAAATTCTATGTATATACATCAACAGATGGAAAAAATTGGGATTTAAAAACAGAAGCTAATCCACCTGCAATTAAATCTTCTAACAATGCAATACCTGTCAAAATAGACATTAGAGGAGTAAAACTTTTAAAATTAGTAGCAAATGACAATGGTTCAAATGGAAATGACCATTCTGTTTATGTAGATGCTAAATTAATTAAAGAAACATATAAAGAGCCAGGAGAAGAATTAGTTCCATCAATTGACGAATTAGATAATAAAATCAAAACAGAATTTGCAAATGCAGAATTAACAAATCCTGAATATGAATTAACACTTCTTAAAAGAGAACTAATTAATAGAGTGGGTAATTATGCTTTAAAAAGATTTTTAGGTGAAAGTGAGCAAAATACTAACACATATGTATGGTTAACAAGTAACTTAGATGTTCTAAGATTATATATACTAGGGGGAACACCAGAAGGTGGAAGTTATTATAATTCATTAACACAACTTTCTAGACTTTATGATGAATATAGTAATGACTTTACAAATAGTAAAAGAATACAAAATGACTGGTGTCCAGCAAATATGACCAAAGGTGATTTGTATAAAAAAATGGCAATTTCACTTTCTTTAACACATTCACAAAGAGTTGGCTTATGGATGCAATCAGGTGCAACAGAAAATCAATCAGACGCTCTTAAACGTTATGCAATATATAAATATATGTATGAAAATGGAAAGCTTAATGCACTAGGAGGAAATTGGGATATAACAAAATGGTTTGAATCTCTACAAGTTGAAGAGATGCGTTTTGTTATGAATAATGCTATAGATGACGAAGAAATTCTATGGTTAAATGCATATGTTCAAGATAAATTAGATCAATATAAACAAACAAAATACATAACACCTCACCCATATATGGCTTATGTATGGCCAAATTATGGTAATGCAATTTATTATGCAGAAGAAAATAAAAGTTATTTTAATGAATTATTTGCAGTAAACAAAAAAGATGATAATGCGGGTAACGAATTAAGTGGAGAAAATGCTGGCAAGGTAGGTTTATTTGATACAGAATTTACTATACCTGGAGGTAAAAATAATCAAACTTATACATTTAAGGTAACAAGAGGTACTCCAGATTATAAACTATATAAAGTATGGATGAATTTCAGAAACAAATTTGGAACTGGAGCAGTTTGTGGAGGTATATCAAAATCAGGTTCAAATATTCGTACAACACATGGAATACCTGCAACAGTTATTGGTCAACCAGGACACGCAGCCCTTTTATATTATACAAAAAATACACAAGGAAAAGGTTATTGGGGAATTGATAATGACGTAAGTGGATGGACGTTATCAGAAAAAGGCGAAAGAATGTTACTAGGTTGGGGAAACGCTAGTTACAGTAGAGGTTATTCTGTAGTATATACAGTATTAGCACAAGAAGCAATAAATGACTATGAAAATTTGGTAAAGTGTGAAGAAGAAGTCATGCGTGCAAAAGTATATGAAGGAAATTTAGCAAAGCAAGAAGAGATATATAGGAAAGCTTTACAAATACAACCTATAAACATTGATGCGTGGGTTGGTTTAATTAATGTATACAATGCAAGTGAAAACAAAACAGAAAACGATTATTATAATTTAGCAGAAGAATTAGCAGAAAAGTTAAAATGTTTCCCATTACCAATGCAACATTTAACAAATTTAATAAAACCAAAATTAACAAGTGTAGAAAATATATATAAATTTACACTTTTACAAACAAGAATTTTAACAGAAGGAAGTACACTTCCTAATACTTCAACTGAGGTACTTCAACCATCAGTTACAAGAACAGAAGCAAACTATCTATTAGGAAAACTAGATAAAACAATTGCTACATTTTCATTCGATGGAGCAGATGCAGGAAAAATTGTATTATCAAGTCGTTTCGATGGAAATGGAGTTCGTTGGGATTATAGCTTAGACGGAAAACAAACTTGGAACGAAGTTTCATTTACTGCAGAAGAAGAACATAAAGTACAGTTAACACCACAACAAATAAGTAGTATTACAGCTGAAAATGATATATATGTTCATATAGTTGGAGTAAACTATGATGAAGAAAACCTATATAAAATAGACATTACAGAAGGAGCAATTCCAGCAACCTTATTTGCTAGTGACTTAGAAAATCGTATAGTAGGAGTTAACTTAGGTATTGAATGGCGTTATTCAGAAAAAGATAAATGGACTTTATATAGTGTAAGTTCTCCAGATTTAACAGGAGATAAAACTATACAAATAAGACAAAGTGCAACAGGAACACAATTAACAAGTACAGTAGCAACATATAATTTTACTAAAGACAATCAGCCAGAAACAAGAAAATATATACCAGTATCTCACTTAACAATAGAGGGTGTTTCTAGTGAAGCTACTGCTCAAGGGAGACATGCAAGAAATGCCATAGATGCAAACTATAATACTAATTGGCACTCAGCGTGGAATGGATCAGACACAGAACGTTACATTATTATTAAATTAGATCAATCAGTTTATCTATCAGCATTAGAATATGTACCTGGTGGTGGAGGAAATGGTAAAATCTTAGATGGTACAATTTATGGTAGTATGGATGGAAAAAATTGGGAAGAACTAAAAAATCTAAAAAATCTAACATATACTAACCAAGCAAATACAAATGAAGATGCTATTAAAAACACAAAAAGTTTTGAAATAGAACAACCAAAAGAAGTTCAATATGTTAAAATAGTAGCAGACCGTGCCTCTAATGGTAATTGGTTTACTGCAAGAGCATTTAACTTCTTTCAAGACATAACAAAAAATCCTCATCCTACAGCAGGAATTGCATATAGCACTACAGAACCAACAAATGGAAGAGTAGTAGCAAGACTTGTAAATCCAAGTACCAAAATAACAATTACAAACAATGATGGAAAAGACACATATATATTTACTGAAAATGGAGAATTTACATTTGAATTTGAAGACGAAAAAGGAAATACAGGTTCAGCTGTAGCAAAAGTAAATTGGATAGATAAAGACATTCCATCAGCTGATATAGATTATGATTTAGATGACCATAAAAAATTAGTTATTTTATTAGATGGAATTAGTGAAGACGTATACTTATTAGATAAAGACAATAACAAAATAAACTTTATTGAAGTTGAAAATGGAAAAGTTAAAAATATCTCATATTTAGACTCATCTAACAATGTATATAAAGTAGTTGAAGTAGATGAAAATGGAACTATCAAAAAAATCACATATAAAAATACAACAGGTAAAGTATCTTCTGTTACAACTTATGTAACAATAATGGAAAATGGAGCAGTTAGTGGAGAAGAGTATTATGATAATGAAGGTAATGCTGTAACAATAACAGACTCAGAAAAAGAAACTTTACGAGGATTACAACAGGCTATGACAAATCCATTAGAATATACATTCGAGGAAAGTGGAGAATATGAATTTAAGATGCTTGATAAAGCAAGTAATATAGCATATAAAAGCATAAAAGCAGATTATACAGATGGTAAAACTACAATTATAGCAAGTGATATTACTTATGATATTACAAAATTAACAAATACAAATGTTGTAGCAACTATTAATCCATACATAATTGATACAGACGGAAAAACTGTAGAAGTTGAAATGGTTAATAACAATAAAAATAAACAATATACTTTTGAAAAAAATGGAGAATTTGAATTTGAATATAAAGACTCTGCAGATAGTAACAATTGGAATGTAAAAAAACACAAAGCAAAAGTAAGTTGGATTGATAAAATTGCTCCAACTGCAGAAATTAGTTACAGCACCAAAGAGCCTACAGACAAAGTAGTAGTAAAATTAGTAAATGAAAGTGAAACAATAATAGTTACAAATAATGGTACTAGTAGGGAATACACATTTACAGAAAATGGAGAATTCAAATTTGAATTCCAAGACCTTGCAGGAAATACAGCAACAGCAGTAGCTAAAGTTGATTGGATTGATAAAGATATATCAATAAAATCAGATAAATATAAAATAGAAAAAGAATATATTTCAAAAATTGATCCAAAAACAACAATAAGTAAATTCAAGCAAAATGTAGAAACTGAGCAAGAACTAACATTTGTTGATAAAGATGGAAATACATTAAAAGATAGTAGCATTATAAAAACAGGTACAAAATTAAAAGTAGGAGATGTAGAATATACATTAGTAGTAACAGGAGACATAAATGGAGATGGAGAAGTTACAATTACAGATTTAGCAAAAGTAAAATTACACTATATCGAAAAGGAACTGTTAACAGGAGCAGAACTAAAAGCAGCAGATATGAATTATGATGGAGAAATAACAGTAACTGATATCGCAAAAATAAAATCAATACTAATAGGGAAAAAATAAAATAAATTCAGGCAGACTTTAAAGTCTGCCTGAATTTATTATTTTATCTTTCCACATGCAATTTTTTTACCAGAATTTCCACTAGGTTGACTATTAAAATCATCAGGAGAATCATGTATAATTAAAACCTTACCAATAATATCGTCAATCTTAAACTTATTTATTAAAACAATCATATATGCATAACCATTATTTTCAATTAATGGAGGTAAATCACCAGCATGATAAGGGTGAGAGCAATCATTAGGGTTATAATGTGCACCACTATTTGCAAACTCATCCTCTTTAGTGCCAGTACAAGAATTACCACTGTGTATATGAAAACCAAAAAATCTACCAGTACATTTAGTTTTAGACTGTGGTAATCCATAAATTTTAGCGGTAAGTAAAACACCCTCCTTAGTTTCCTTAAAATATACTATACCATTAATTTTAGGATAATCCTTGCCACCTTTTATTATAGCCTTAGCATCATAAAAAATATTTGAAAACATATTTACACCTCGTTTTAAACCATATATTAATATAATATTCATAAAAAATATATATGTTAAATGCAAAACGAGATAAAGGTGAATTTGTGTTTGTGGGTAGGATTTCATATTTTAAAATTATACAAAATTATAATTACACGTGTAGGGGCACGGCGCACCGTGCCCAAATAGATAATTATAAAACTGTAATTTGAAAATATTGTATTTATATTATATAATGTCAACAAAA
>CAOKMR010000051.1 GCA_948469815.1 uncultured Clostridiaceae bacterium
GCATCATTAGGAAGATTATTAAAAAATAGAGGATATAAAGTAACAAACCAAAAATTCGACCCATATATAAATGTAGACCCAGGAACAATGAGTCCTTATGAACATGGAGAAGTTTTTGTAACAGATGATGGAGCAGAAACAGACTTAGACTTAGGACATTATGAAAGATTTACAGATGTAAACTTAACAAGAAACTCAAGTGTTACCTCAGGAAAAATATATCAAGCAGTATTAGACAAAGAAAGAAAGGGAGACTATTTAGGAAAAACGGTTCAAGTTATACCACATATTACGAATGAAATTAAAGACAGAATATATGCATTTGAAAATAAAGATGTAGATATTGTAATAACAGAACTAGGAGGAACAGTTGGAGATATAGAAAGTTTAGCATTCATAGAAGCCATAAGGCAAGTTGGACTTGAAAAAGCACCAGAAGATGTATGTTATATACATGTAACATTATTACCATATATATATGGTTCAAATGAATTAAAATCAAAACCAACACAACACTCAGTTAAAGATTTACAATCATTTGGAATAAAACCAGACATTTTAGTATGTCGTTCAGAACAAGAAGTTCCAGAAGATATGAGGGCGAAAATTGCTTTATTCTGTAATGTTAGAAAAGAAAATGTTGTTCAAAATTTAACAGCAGATAATTTATATGCAGTACCATTAATGTTAGAAAAAGAAGGACTAGCAACAGATGTATGTGAGCATTTACATTTAGATAAAAAAGAAGCTAAAAACGAAGAATGGGAAAAAATGATTAATGATATAAGAAAAATAGGAGATGAAAAGGTTACAATTGCAATAGTAGGAAAATATATAAAACTTGAAGATTCTTACTTATCAGTAGCAGAAAGTTTACAACATGGTGGATTTGCAAACAATGTAAAGGTAAAAGTAAAATTTATAGATTCAGAAGCTATAACAAAAGAAAATGTATCACAAATTTTAGAAGGAATACAAGGAGTAGTAATTCCAGGAGGATTTGGAGATAGAGGGATAGAAGGTATGATAAATACCATAGAATATGTAAGAAAGAATAATATTCCATTTTTAGGAATATGTTTAGGTATGCAAATGAGTGTTGTTGAATTCGCAAAAAATGTATTAAAATTAGAAGATGTAAACTCAGAAGAATTTGATATAAGATGTAAAAATCCATTAATACATATAATGGAAGAACAAGTAGGAATAGAACACAAAGGTGGAACAATGAGATTAGGAGCATATCCATGTATTATTAAAGAAGGAAGCCTTGCAAATTCATTATATGGAGAAACAGAGATTTCAGAAAGACATAGACATAGATATGAATTTAACAATAAATATAGAGAAATGTTAGAAGAAAATGGGTTAATAATCTCAGGGACATCACCAGATGGAAAACTTGTTGAGATGGTTGAAAATATAAATCATCCATACTTTATAGCAGCACAATTCCATCCAGAATTTAAGTCAAGACCTGATAGACCAGGACCTTTGTTTAGGGGACTCATAAACGCAGCTAAGAATTATAGAAAATTATAAATAAAATTGTATTATAAACAGTAGGGGCACATTGCATGTACCTGTTAAAGTAACAATAAATTCGAGTAGACACGTAAAACCTATATATCAAGAAGGAGTAAAAGATGAAAGAAAAAGACATATTTGAAGATGTAAAATCTATAATGTTACAATCAGAATCTTTATTATCAGAGAATGCATGTAAAGCAGATAATTGTATTAGATTAAATGAAGATAAAGCTGATATTAGACCAGCATTTTTTAGAGATATTGATAGAATAATCCATTCACAAGGATATACAAGATACATAGACAAAACACAAGTCTATTCTTTTACAGATAATGACCATATAACACATAGAGTATTACATGTACAATTAGTATCTAAAATTGCGAGAACAATAGGTAGGGCACTAAGATTAAATGAAGACTTAATAGAAGCAATAGCATTAGGGCATGACATAGGTCATACTCCTTTTGGACATACAGGAGAGAAATTTTTAAATGAAATTTGTAAAAAAGAAGATATAGGATATTTCTGTCATAATGCACAAAGTGTTAGAATTTTAAAAGATATTGAAGATGTTAATATAAGCATACAAACATTAGATGGAATATTAGCACATAATGGAGAACTATTATTAAATAATTATGAAGTAAACAAAGAAAAAACTAAAGATAAATTTTTAGAAGAGCTAGATAATGTATTTCATATAGAGGGATATAGTAAATTTATAAAATCAATGACATTAGAAGGATGTGTGGTAAGGTTATCTGATATAATAGCATATATAGGGAGAGATATAGAAGATGCGATAACAATTGGAGTTATAAAAAGGGAAGAAATACCAACACAGATTACTGAAGTATTGGGAGACAACAATTCAAGTATAGTAAATACTTTGATTTTAGATGTAATAAAAAATAGTATAGACAAAAATTATTTACAATTTTCAAAAAGTACTTTTAAAGCATTAATAGACTTAAGAAACTGGAACTATAAAAAAATCTATGGTTCAGAGGAAGCATGCAAAAATAAGAAAGAACTAGAAAAAGCATTTTCAGAAATGTATGGTATATATCTAAACAAATTAGAACAAAAGGACTATAAAAGTAAAATAGAGATTTCAAATAATTTACCATATTCAGAAAAAAATTTATATGAATATGTAAACTTAAAAAATGATGAATATAAAAATAAAACAAATGTAAAAAGGATAGTAATAGACTATATTGCAGGGCAAACAGATAAATTTTTCTTACGAGAATGTGCAAGTAACCTAGATGAGCATTTTGTATAAATTCAAACTCTTGAAAAACAAAAACATATATGTTAAAATATAAAACATCAGAAAAAATAAGGAGATAATAACTGTGAACCTATTGATAATAGTATATATACTAATCATAATTATATTTGCATTAATTGCTTACTCTGTAATGCAAATAAAATTAGCAGGAATGAATGTAAAAGATTTTTGGGATTTTGTACAAGCAAACCAAATTTTAGAAAGTTTATATAGAGCATCAAAGGAATATGACCAAATGTCTCAAAAGGAACAGATAGTATTTTTAATGGAGGCAGAAAAAGTATTTTCAGCATTCGATAAAGTACCTAATATTTTATGGGAAGATGAATATCAAAAATATAGCAAAATATTAGAAATTTATAAAAACATAAAAGTTCTTAGATGGAACAAAGAAGCTAGTCAGCAAACATAGGGGACACGGTTAATCGTGTCTTTTTACATAAAATTCACATAAATAATATATAGAATTCTTATAAAAATGATATATATAAAGAAATTAGTATATAAGGGAGAAATTAATTATGAAAAATAGTACAATATTAATTGTAGATGATGAACAAAGAATGAGAACATTAATTAAAGACTTTCTAGAAAAAAAGGAATATAAAATACTACAAGCAAAGGATGGAGAACAAGCACTAGAAATATTTAATATAGAAAAAGACACTATATCTTTAATAGTACTTGATGTAATGATGCCAAAACTTGATGGATGGTCAGTATTAAGGCAAATAAGGCAAACATCACAAGTACCAATTATAATGTTAACAGCAAGAGGAGAAGAACAAGATGAACTATTTGGATTTGAACTAGGAGCAGATGAATATATTTCAAAACCATTTAGTCCTAAAATATTAGTAGCACGTGTAGAAGCAATATTAAAAAGGGGAAAAGTATCAGAAAAGCCAAACGAAAATATTGATAAATCTGGAATAGAAATTGATGATAAAGCAAGAACTGTTACAGTTGACGGTAAAAATGTAGAAATGAGTTTAAGAGAATATGAATTACTTAAGTATTTGCTAGACAATGTAGGAGTTGCACTTTCAAGAGATAAAATACTTAATAATGTTTGGAATTATGATTATTATGGTGACTCAAGAACAATTGATAGTCATATAAAAAAGATTAGGCATAAACTAGGTAAAAAAGGAAAATACATAAAAACAGTAAGAGGAATTGGATATAAATTTGAAGTAAAATAAGGGGAATAAAAAATGCCAAACAAAATGAAATCAATAAGGACAAGACTATTTTTAACATTAAGTATAACACTCACTATAATAATAGTACTATTTATAATAGCTAATAATATTATATTAGAAAGATTTTATATATACTCAAAGGAAAATAATCTATTAGAAGCATATAAAACGATAAACTTTTATTATAATAGTGAAGAAACAACAGATATAGATTCAAAACTGCAAGAAATGGAAATAAATAATAATTTCGAAATATTAATAACAACACCATATAATGCAACAGTCTATATGTCAAATAATGATTTCACACCAAGTTATATGAGTATAATAATAAAAAGAGAATTTTTACATAATGCAAGTGCAATATATTCAGGAGATAAAATAATAATAAATCAATCACAAGACATCACTACAGGATATAAATTCATATATTTAACAGCAACACTAGATAACGAATATAAACTATATATAAGAGTTCCTATAGCAGCAATAAAAGAAAGTGTAAAAATATCAAATACTTTTTTACAATTAATAGGTATCATCACATTAATTATAAGTGGTATCATAGTAGTAATAATATCTAAGAGATTTACAGAACCAATATTACAATTAAATGAAGTTGCAAGAAAAATGTCTAGATTAGATTTTAGTTCTAAATACAAAGAAACTAAAACTAATGATGAAATAGACAATTTAGGAAAAAGCATAAATGTAATGTCAAACACAATGGAAAAAACAATAAAACAATTAAGAAACACTAATATAGAATTAGAAAAAGATATAGAAGAAAAATCTAAAACAGATGAAATGAGAAAGCAATTTATATCAGATGTATCACATGAGCTAAAAACTCCAATAGCATTGATACAAGGATATGCAGAAGGATTAATAGAAAATGTTGCAAATGATGAAGAAAGCAGAAAATTCTATGCAGAAGTAATATTAGACGAATCAAATAAAATGGATGTCTTAGTAAAAAAACTATTAGAACTAATAAAAATAGAATATGGAGCATTAGAACTTAACAATTCAGAATTCGATATAACAGAACTAATATCTGAAATCATAAGAAAATCACAGGTAATGATTGACGAAAAAAAAGTAAATGTGATATATAACAAAGATGAAAAAGTCATTATAAATGCAGATGAATTCTATACTGAGCAAATAATAAATAATTATTTTACAAATGCTATAAAAAATGCAAAAGAAATAGAAGGAAAAAAAGAAATAAAAATAGAAATAGAGCAGAAAGATAACAAAACAAGAATATCAGTATTTAATACAGGAGAAAACATAAAAGAAGAAGACTTAGAAAGAATATGGAAAAGATTTTATAAAGTTGATGAATCGAGAAACAGGCAAGATGGAGGAACAGGAATAGGACTAGCATTAGTAAAAGCGATAATGGAAAGAACAGGAAAAAGATACGGTGTAGAAAATAAAGAAAATGGTGTAGAATTTTATTTTGAAATATAGAATTTAAAAATAAAATCAATTATTAAAAACATTAATTTAATGGAAAATATCAATGTTATGTCTTTAAAAGTGGATGGTATAAAAAAATAAAATAAAAAAATTATAAAAAACTGTTGACAAAAAATATATAATGGTATATATTGAAACAAACATGCGTTTTAAAACAAAATCGAAGGGAATGAAAATTAATGAGTGAAACAAATAATGAAAGAAAAAAAGCCTTAGAAGCAGCAATGGGACAAATAGAAAAACAATTTGGAAAAGGTTCTGTAATGAAACTAGGAGACTTTAAAGCAATGGAAATAGAAGCAATATCAACAGGAGCATTAAGCTTAGACGTTGCTTTAGGAATTGGAGGAGTTCCAAGAGGAAGAA
Source organism: uncultured Clostridiaceae bacterium (assembly GCA_948469815.1). Lineage (GTDB taxonomy): Bacteria > Bacillota > Clostridia > TANB77 > CAG-508 > CAKPSH01. Next base: position 5,891 of record CAOKMR010000051.1, read on the forward strand.
TAATAGAAATATATGGACCAGAATCATCAGGAAAAACAACATTAGCATTACATATAATAGCAGAAGCACAAAAAGAGCAAGGAGAAGTAGCATTTATAGATGCAGAACATGCACTAGATCCAGTATATGCAAAACATCTAGGAGTAGATATAGATAATTTAATAGTATCACAACCAGATACAGGAGAACAAGCATTAGAAATAACAGAAGCATTAATTAGAAGCGGTGCACTAGATGTAATAGTTGTAGACTCAGTAGCAGCATTAGTACCAAAAGCAGAAATAGATGGAGACATGGGAGACTCTCACATTGGTTTACAAGCAAGACTAATGTCTCAAGCATTAAGAAAACTTGCAGGAGCAGTAAATAAAACAAAAACAGTAATAATATTTATAAACCAACTAAGAGAAAAAGTTGGAGTAATGTTTGGAAGCCCTGAAACAACAACAGGAGGAAGAGCATTAAAATATTATGCATCAGTAAGATTAGATATAAGAAAAGTAGAAAACATAAAACAAGATGGAGAAGTTGTAGGAAATAGAGCAAAAGTAAAAGTTGTAAAAAACAAAGTGGCTCCACCATTTAGAGAAGCCGAATTTGATATTTTATACGGTAAAGGAATATCTAGAGAAGGAAATATACTAGACTTAGCAGTAAACCTTGATATAATAGAAAAAAGTGGTTCATGGTTTAGTTATAATGGAAATAAAATAGCACAAGGAAGAGAAAACACAAAAAAATATCTATTAGAAAATCCAGATATAACAAATGAAATAGAAAAGAAAGTAAGAGACAATTTCAATAAAGCATTTGAAAACAGTTTAACAAAAGAAAATGAAAATCAAGAAGAAGATGAAGAACCAGAAGAATAATTTATAGGGGCACGTAATGTAATGTGCCCCTTGATTTTAAAGCAATATTAGTATATAATGTATGTACTTTACAAACTTAGGAAATGATAGATTAATTAAAATATAAATAGAAGGGAAATGTGATAATATGAGTGAACAACAAAATAATAATGTAGAACAAGAAGTAGATGAAAATCACCTAATACAAATCAGAAAGGAAAAGCTATTTGAATTGCAAAAGAATGGTCAAGACCCATTTGCAATAACAAAATATGATAGAACACATACAAGTAAACAAATTAAAGATAATTATGAAGAATTAGAAGAAAAAGATGTAAGTATTGCAGGAAGAATAATAGCAAAAAGAATAATGGGAAAAGCCTCTTTTTGTACATTACAAGACAGTGAAGGAAAAATTCAAAGTTATGTAAGTATAAATGATATAGGAGAAGAAGAATATAAATCATTTAAAACATGGGACATTGGAGACATAATTGGTATAAAGGGATTTGTATTTAAAACAAAAACAGAAGAAATATCAATACATGCAAAAGAAGCGATATTACTTACAAAATCTTTAAGACCATTACCAGAAAAATTCCATGGATTAAAAAATGAAGACTTAAGATATAGACAAAGATATCTTGATTTAATAGTAAATCCAGAAGTAAAAGAAGCATTTATAAAAAGAAGCAAAATATTAAAAGAAATCAGAAACTTTATGGACGAAAGAGGATATATGGAAGTAGAGACACCAATGCTTACAACAGTAGCGACAGGTGATGCTGCAAGACCTTTTATTACACATCATAATACTTTAGACTTACAAATGTATTTAAGAATTGCACCAGAATTAAACTTAAAAAGATTAATAGTTGGTGGATTTGATAAAGTATATGAGATTGGTAAAAACTTTAGAAATGAAGGAATGGACATTAAGCACAATCCAGAATTCACAGTAATGGAATTTTATTCTGCATATGAAGACTATAATGACATGATGAACATAGCAGAACAATTAATTTCTACTGTTGCGCAAAATGCTTTAGGAACAACAAAAATAAACTATCAAGGAACAGATATAGATTTAACTCCATCATGGAGAAGAATTACAATGATAGATGCAATTAAAGAAGTAACAGGTGTTGACTTTAACACGGTTAAAACAGATGAAGAAGCACAAAATCTAGCAAAAGAAAAAGGTGTAGAATACGAAGAATATAAAAATACAAGAGGGCATATAATTAATGAATTCTTTGAAACTTTTGTTGAAGAAACATTAATTCAACCAACCTTTATAATAGACTATCCAGTAGAAGTCTCACCACTTACGAAAAGAAAGAAAGATAATCCAAATCTAGTAGAAAGATTCGAATTATTTATAGGTGGAAGAGAATATGGAAATGCTTACTCAGAACTAAATGATGCAATAGACCAATATGAAAGATTTATGAAACAAGTAGAAGCAAAAGAAAAGGGAGATGAAGAAGCAGGAGGAATGGATGAAGACTTTGTTAATGCATTAGAAATAGGGTTACCACCAACAGGAGGAATGGGAATAGGATTAGACAGATTAATTATGTTATTAACAAATTCTGCATCAATAAGAGACATAATATTTTTCCCAACAATGAAACCACTTAATACTACAAATGAGAAAAAGTCAAAAATAACAGAAAACAAAGAAAAAATTAGCAATAATAACAATGATAAAAATTTTGAAACAAAAATAGATAGAGAAGAAGCAATAAAATTACTAAAAAAATATAACAAAGAGGAATTTCATATAAGACATGCACTTACAGTTGAACAAATCATGAAATATCTTGCTAAAAAATATAATGAGAATGAGGAATTCTGGGGTCTAGCAGGATTATTACATGATATAGATTATGAAATGTATCCAGAAGAACATTGTAAAAAAGCACCAGAGATATTAAAAGAGATTAACTCAAGTGAAGAATTAATACATGCAATATGTAGTCATGGATATGGAATCTGTTCTGATATTGAGCCAGAGCATAAAATGGAAAAGATACTATTTGCAATAGACGAATTATCAGGATTAATATGGGCAGCAGCAAAAATGAGACCATCACAAAGTACAAAAGATATGGAATTAAAAAGTCTAAAGAAAAAATATAAAGACAAAAAGTTTGCAGCAGGATGTTCAAGGGAGATAATTGATAAGGGTGCAAATACTTTAGGATGGGAATTAGATGAATTACTACAAAACACACTTGAAGCAATGCAAGAGATGGAAGACGAGATACATAAAAGCGTAGAAAAGTATATTTAAAGACCTAAGATAAAAATACAATGTAGAGATAATCAATAAAAAACAAGATAAAACAAAAATTGAGATATTATGCTGATAGTGTAAGGTAATCTATGAAAAAAATTATCGACACCATTATGACTGAGGAGGTAAACATGATTTTAGAAAACAAGTTGAATATTACTGACCAAACAGAACTAGCAAGAGAAGAAGAAAGGATAAGCAAAATGCATGCAAAAGAAATGTTTGAAACAGGATATTTAAATACATTAGAAGCAGGAACGTTTGAAACTTTAAAGAAAATTCATAAATATTTATTTGAAGAAATATATGAATTTGCAGGAAATTTAAGAAAAGTAAATATAGCAAAAGGGAATTTTAGATTTACCCCTCTTGTTTATCTTGAAGAAGCGATTAAAAATATTGAAAAAATGCCACAATCATCATATGAAGAGATAATAGAAAAATATGTAGAAATGAATATTGCACATCCATTTAGAGAAGGAAATGGAAGAAGTATGAGGATTTGGCTAGATTTAATTTTAAAAAAAGAGTTGAATTTAGTAATTGATTGGAGCAAAGTAGACAAAACAGACTACTTGCTTGCGATGGAACGTAGTCCTATCAAAGATACAGAAATAAAAGAATTATTAAAACAAAGTCTAACTGACAAAGTAAATGATAGAGAAGTATATATGAAAGGCATAGACAATAGCTATTTATATGAAGGTTACTTATCATTTAAGACAGATGAGTTATAAAATATAAAAGTAATACTTAGGAGGATATTTAATGTTTAGTTTTGATAAAAGAGCAGTATATTTAATTATTGCTATAATAGTAATTTTTAATGTTGTTAATATGGGAACAGCAGGATTATTATCTTTATTATTAACAATTCCAGGAGTAATAATTGCAATTTCATTACATGAATTTGCACATGCATGGATGGCAGTAAGATTAGGAGATGATACTCCACTTAGACAAGGAAGACTAAGTATAGACCCATTAAAACATTTAGACCCAATAGGAATTATGATGTTAATGTTCTGTGGAATTGGTTGGGGAAGACCTGTACAAATAGACTCAAGTAATTTCAATCCAAAATATAGAAGAAATGGAGAAGCATTAGTATCTTTAGCAGGTCCTTTAATGAATTTTATAATAGCATTTGTACTTACTTTAATTGATGGATTAATCTTAAAATTTGCAGTAGCTTCATTTTTATCCACTACACCAGGTAGAGTTATTTTAACAATGATTCAATCTGCTATTATAATGAATATAGGATTAGGGGTATTTAACTTAATACCATTACCACCATTAGATGGTTCAAAAATATTTATAAGATTTATGCCATATAATGTTAGAAACTGGATATATGACCACGAAATGTGGTTCTATATGGCATTTTTAGTATTATGGATCACAAATTTATCAAGTATTATAATAACACCTATTATGACTGGCATATACCAAGCAATAGTTACTGCAGTAGGGCTATTATTATCGTGGTTCTAAAGGCTACAAATTAGAAGTTAGAAACTAGAAATTAGATATTGAAAGGAAAAATATGAAAGATATAATTACACTAGGAATAGAATCAAGCTGTGATGAAACATCAGTAGCAATAGTAAAAAATGGGAGAGAAGTACTAACAAATATTATAAATACACAAATAGAAATTCATAAGCAATTTGGCGGAGTTGTACCAGAAATAGCTTCAAGAAAACATATAGAGAATATTTCAGATGTTACTAAGCAAGCGCTCAAAGAAGCAAATATAAATTTTGAAGACATAGATTTAATAGCGTGTACATATGGACCAGGATTGGTAGGAGCATTATTAGTAGGAGTTGGCTATGCTAAAGCATTAAGTTTTGCACTTAACAAACCATTAATAGGTGTAAACCATATAGAAGGACATATTGCTGCAAATTATATAACGTTTAAAGAATTAGAACCACCATTTTTATGTCTTATAATTTCAGGAGGACATACGCATTTAGTTTATATAGAAGACTATACACAATTTAAAATATTAGGAAAGACACGAGATGATGCAATAGGAGAGGCATATGATAAAGTAGCAAGAGTAATTGGATTAGAATATCCAGGAGGACCTAAGATAGATAAACTAGCAAAAGAAGGACAAGAAAATATAAAACTACCAGAAACTTATTTTGATAACTTAGACTTTAGTTTTAGTGGAATAAAGACGGCAGTATTAAACTTAAATCACAAAGAACCAAACATAAATAAAGCAAACTTATGTGCAAGTTTTGAAAAAGCTACTACTGATATGTTAATTAATAATACAACAAAGGCAATAAAAGAAATGAAAGTAGATAAAGTTGCTTTAGCAGGAGGAGTATCAGCAAATTCATATATTAGAGAAAGATTTAAAATATTAGGAAAAGAATTAGGAATAGATGTATACTATCCAGAATTGAAACTATGTACAGATAATGCTGCTATGATAGCGTCAGCAGGATATTATAATTTTATAGCAGGAAATGTATCAGGAATGGAATTAAATGCAGTGCCAAACTTAAAAATAGGGTAGTAATAGATCTTATAACATTATAAATAATAATTTTTATAGGCGAGCAATGCTCGTCAGTATTAATTCAAAAGATAAAATTATATTAAGTATTAGGAAGGAAATAAATATGTCGATATATGCAATTTCAGATTTACATTTATCATTTAGTACAAATAAACCCATGAATATATTTGGAAATAATTGGAATAATTACGAAAAAAGAATAGAAGAAAATTGGAAAAGATTAGTAAAAGAAGAAGACACCATATTATTACCAGGTGACTTTTCTTGGGGCATGACTTTTGAAGAAGCAAAAGCTGATTTTGAATATTTAAATAAGCTACCAGGCAGAAAAATAATGCTAAAAGGAAATCATGATTATTGGTGGGGAACATTAAATAAAATTAACAAATTTTTAGGAGACAATAATTTTAAAAATATAAATATGTTATATAACAATTCATATCTAATAGAAAATAGAATAATCTGTGGAACAAGAGGATGGACAATATTGGAAAACGATGAAGAAAATGAAAGGATATATAAAAGAGAATTATTAAGATTAGAAATGTCTTTGAGAGATGGAATAAATAAATATGGTAAAGAAAAAGAAATAATAGTATGTATGCATTATCCGCCAACAACCCAAAGTTTAATGGAAAAGTCAGAATTTATAGAAATAATGAAAAAATATAATGTAAAGAAATGCATATATGGGCATTTACATGGAGAAGCGCAAAAAGATGCGATAGAAGGAAATATAAATGGAATACAAATAAAATTAGCTAGTTGCGATTATACTGATTTTAATTTGACATTAATATAAAATTAAAGTAAATCATTATATTATTAAATAAATGAACTATTAACAAGATAATGTATGAAATCTATATAGACATTACTAGTTTTTCTTTTGCCTAAAAATGCTTATAAACTAGAAAAATGTAAGAAAGCAAGAGATATTAAAATATACTAGAAAAAAGTTTCATAAAAAAATTAAAAAAAGTATTGAC
>CAOKMR010000052.1 GCA_948469815.1 uncultured Clostridiaceae bacterium
CTTGCGGTCGTACTCCCCAGGTGGGATACTTACTGCGTTTGCGACGGCACAGAAGGCTTAATACCCCCTACACCTAGTATCCATCGTTTACAGTGTGGACTACCAGGGTATCTAATCCTGTTTGCTCCCCACACTTTCGTGCCTCAACGTCAGTTACAGTCCAGAAAGTCGCCTTCGCCACCGGTGTTCTTCCTAATATCTACGCATTTCACCGCTACACTAGGAATTCCACTTTCCTCTCCTGCACTCAAGAATGTTAGTTTTAGTTGCAGTTCCTCAGTTGAGCCGAGGTATTTCACAACTAACTTGACATCCCGTCTACGCACCCTTTACACCCAATAATTCCGGATAACGCTTGCTCCCTACGTATTACCGCGGCTGCTGGCACGTAGTTAGCCGGAGCTTTCTTGATAGGTACAGTCTTTTATCTTCCCTGTCGACAATAGTTTACAATCCGAAAACCTTCTTCCTATACGCGGCGTCACTGCGTCAGAGTTTCCTCCATTGCGCAATATTCCCGACTGCTGCCTCCCGTAGGAGTCTGGGCCGTATCTCAGTCCCAATGTGGCCGTTCAACCTCTCAGTTCGGCTACTGATCGTTACCTTGGTGGGCTTTTATCTCACCAACTAGTTAATCAGGCGCAAGGCCATCTATTAGTGGATTGCTCCTTTCCCTCTATTATCATGCGATAACTAAGGCATATGAGGTATTAGCAGTGATTTCTCACTGGTATTCCTCTCTAATAGGCAGGTTCCTTACGTGTTACTCACCAGTCCGCCACTAACCGCTTACCTTGCAAGCAAGGTATTAAGTTCGTTCGACTTGCATGTCTTATGTGCGCCGCCAGCGTTTATCCTGAGCCAGGATCGAACTCTCAAATTATTATTTTTCGAGTTTTCTCACTCATTTATTTACTTAAATTATTTTTTGGTACATGTGATAGGTTTTTCACATTATACCGCTTGGTCTCTTAAAGGATTTGTTGTTTACTTTTCAATGTACTTTTGTTCCTTATTTTTATGTTTTTTATTTAGGAACTTATTTAGTATACTACGCTGATTTTATTTTGTCAATACTTTTTTAAAAGTTTTTTGTTTTTTATTTTTTGCTTTCTATATTATGTTTCATGCGCAGTGCTTATTTATAATAGCACATTTTGTATTTATTTGTCAATACTTTTTTTAATTTTTTTATGAAACTTTTTTCTAGTATATTTTAATATCCTTTGCTTTCTTACATTCTTCTAGTTTGTAAGCATTTTTAGGCAAAAGAAAAACTAGTAATGTTGTTCTTCTTTATCACGTTTTATCATATTACCAGTTTGTATATATTAAATATACACTTTTTGATATTATGTTGCTCTCATCAGCGTCTATATTATCATAACATCTTTCTTTATTATTGTCAACTATTTTTTTTGATTTTTATACTGTTAATTTTTGGAAATATATTATTTATATGTTATTACAAAGATATATATTCTTTTATTGCAGAGTATAATTTATGCATTGGTAAGCCTACTATTGTTGTATAGTTTCCTTCTATTTTATTTACATAGACACAAAATTCACTTTGTATTGCATATCCCCCTGCTTTATCTAGTGGTTTTCCTTCTTTTACCCATCTTTCAATTTCATCTTGTGTCATATCATTTAAATATACTTTAGCTATATCATAATCTAAATACTGCTTAAATTGTCCATTGTCTTGTATTATTACACATAAACTTGTTATTACCTGATGTGATGAATTGTTTAATTGTTTTATCATATTTATTGCATCTTGTTTATCTTTTGGTTTCTCATAAATCTTGTCGTCTTTCATCACCATCGTATCACACCCTATTATTATTCTGTCTCCTTCTGTTTTATTAAAGATTTCTTTTGCTTTTATGTATGCTAATCTTTTTGATTGTTCTATTATTGAAAGTCCTTCTTCTAATGTTTCGTCTACTTTACTGGGTATTATTTCATATTTGATTTTCAATAAATCTAGTAGTTCTTTTCTTCTTGGAGATTGCGACGCTAGTATTACTTTCATTTCTTATAACTTCCTTTTTATATTAAATTTTTTCATAATATGTCTTTGCCACTCTCTAAACATTTTATTACATATTCCTCTGGTTTTCATATATTACATTATGGTCTTTTTCAATTGGTTCAACTACTTTTTTGTAAAATTCTGCAATTCTTTTCAATTGATACTTCTTCTTTACTATTCATATTTATCACTTTCCTTTCTAATCTTAGTTTTCAATTAATAATTGTATAATTTGTAATGGTAGTATACCATAAATGATTTAAAATTACTATAATAAATTATTTGTAAATTTGGATTTTTCTAAAAGAATTAAATAAGTACTGATTTAAAAAATACAATAATCTTTGAAATAATTATGTAGTTTTAAGATACGAATAAAATCTTGTTTACTATTCATAATGTTAAATACATAAATTGTATTGCTTTTTTCTGATATATAATACATAATTCTATATCCTGAATGTCTTGTTTTTTTATATATAATTTCTCGAAATCGTTTGTCTGTCATTTCTGGTATATACCTTCCTATGTATGGAGAATCTTCTAAATAATCTATATGTAGCATAATGTTTCTGTTTGTTTCTATTGCATTTCTTAAAGAATATTGGTAATTATAATAATATATATCTATAAGCTGTTGTTTAGCCAAATCTTCGACTAGTACTTTCATATAACTCCTCCATTTCTTTGTGAAGTTCTTCTAAAGTCATACCTCTGCCATTTTTTATATCATCTATTCCTTTTGCAATTCCTATTAAAAGATATAAATCATATAATGCTCCATAAAACGTTCCATCATCTGTTTCGGATTTTTTTAATAGTTCACTAATCTTTTCGATTGATATTTCTTCTTTATTATTCATATTAATCACTTTCCTTTCTAATCTTAGTTTTCAATTAATAATTGTATAATTTGTAATGGTAGTATACCATAAATGATTTAAAATTACTATAATAAATTATTTGTAAATTTGGATTTTTCTAAAAGAATTAAATAAGTACTGATTTAAAAAATACAATAATCTTTGAAATAATTATGTAGTTTTAAGATACGAATAAAATCTTGTTTACTATTCATAATGTTAAATACATAAATTGTATTGCTTTTTTCTGATATATAATACATAATTCTATATCCTGAATGTCTTGTTTTTCTATATATAATTTCTCGAAAACTCTTATCTGACATTTCTGGTATATATCTGCCTATGTATGGAGAATCCTCTAAATTATGAATATATTGGCTTATATCTATATCTGTTTCTATTGCGTTTCTTATAGAATATCTAGCATTATAGTAAAATATATCATCTAAACATTTTCTAGCCAAATTTTCTACTATAACTCTCATATAATGCCTCTCTTTCTTTGTCAAATTCTTCTAAAGTTATACCTCTACCATTTTTTATATCATCTATTCCTTTTGCAATTCCTATTAAAAGGTATAAATCATATAATGCTCCATAAAATGTTCCATCATCTGTTTCGGATTTTTTTAATAGTTCACTAATCTTTTCAATTGATACTTCTTCTTTACTATTCATATTAATCACTTTCCTTTCTAATCTTCATTTCCTATTAATTCTTGTATACATTCTTTGTCTTTTTCAGATAATTCATCTGTACCATAGGTGTCAACATATTTCTGAGTTATTTCTTGTAAAATTTCTTTTGTGTCTCTTTTTAATATTTCTTTATCTAGGTCATATGGTAAATTCTCGATGATCCTAACAAATTTCTCTCTTACTGGTGACATATAATTCTCCTTTCCTAAAATTTATAATGATAGTAGGGGCACATTGCATGTGCCCTTTGGTAAAATTTATAATTATCTTTTTGGGCACATGCAATGTGCCCCTACATTCAATTTTAAATATTTTTACAATTAATACCAATATCTAGATTTCATTCAATGGGCGGAGACAAGCCCCGCCCCTACAGTTTTATTTATAATACTCTATTCGAGTGAAATTTGCTTCGCAAATTTCCCACGTTTTCCGTATTATAAATAAACTACCCTCAAAAGCAAGCTTTTGGTGTATTTTATTTATAATACTCTATTCCTGAAGCAAATATCTTTTGATCTTTGTTTCCTGGTACATTTTGTAAAATTCCATTTGTGTAACATCTTTCTGAGTGTCCCATTTTTCCTAATATTCTTCCGTCTTTACTTGTTATTCCTTCTACTGCATATACTGATCCATTAGGGTTGTATTTTATGTCATATGTTGCATTTCCTTTTTCATCTACATATTGTGTTGCTATTTGTCCATTTTCTATTAGTTCTTTCATTACTTTTTCACTCGCTACAAATCTTCCTTCTCCATGTGATATTGGTATTACAAATTGTTCTCCTAATTGTACCTTATTGAACCATGGTGATAGTTTTGATACAACTTTTGTTGTTACTAATTTTGACTCATGTCTTGCTATTTTATTAAAGGTTAATGTTGGCATTGTATCGTCCATTTCGATTATGTCTCCGTAAGGTAGTAATCCTAATTTTATCAATGCTTGGAAACCATTACATATTCCTAACATTAATCCATCTTGCTCATATAAATGTTTATGTATTAATTCACTTAAGATTGGATTTCTAAATACTGATGCTATGAATTTTCCTGAACCGTCTGGTTCATCTCCTGCACTGAATCCTCCTGGTATCATTATTATTTGTGATTCTTTTATTTGCTTTGCATATTCTTCTATTGATTCTTTTATGTCATTTGGTTTTGTATTTCTAAATACTACTACATTAGCCGTTCCACCTACGTCTTCAAAAGCTTTTTGTACATCATATTCACAATTTGTTCCTGGGAATACTGGTATAAATACTTTTGGTTTTGCAATTTTATTTTTTGCTATTAGTATTGATTTTTTATCTGATAATATATTCATGTCTTTTTCTTCTTTTATTTCTTCTGTTTTTGTTGGGAATACTTTTTCTAATGGTTCTTCCCATAGTTTTATTAATTCATCTATATTGAATTCTACCTCTGAATTTACTTTGATATTTGAATTGTCTGTTGTTTTTCCTAGTTCTACAAATTTATCGTTTTCAATATCTTCACTTAATTCTATTATAAATGCTCCATATAATGGATTAAATAATTCTTTGTCACTTGCAAATTCAAATCCTATTTTATTTCCTATACTCATTTTTGTTATTGCGGTTGCTATTCCACCGTTTCTTACCGTTCTTATTGCTGATATTCTTCCTTGTTTTATTAAATCATATATTAATTCATAATTTTCTTTTAAGTCTTCAAAGTCTGGTAAATAGTCTTTGTCTATTTTAGTTTTTAATAAAACTACTTTAGAGTTTGTTTTTTTGAAAGCACTTGATACAACTTTTTTAGTATCTACTGTTCCTACACAGAAAGAAACAAGGGTTGGTGGTACATCTAATTCATTATAACTTCCTGACATACTGTCTTTTCCACCTATTGCTGCTATTTGTAGTTTTTCTTGTACTAGATATGCTCCTAGTAATGCAGATAATGGTTTGCCCCATCTTTTTTCATCATTTCCTAGTTTCTCAAAATATTCTTGTAATGTTAACCATGCATTTTTGTAGTCTCCACCTAATGCTACATATTTTGATACTGATTCTATTATTGCCCAAACAGAACCATGGAAAGGACTCCATATTGCGATATCTGGATTATATCCATAAGTCATTATTGTTCCTGTGTCTGTATATCCATTTAATGTTGGTATTCTTGCTACCATTCCTTCTTCTGGTGTTAGTTGCTCTTTTCCTCCAAATGGCATTAGTACAGTTCCTGATCCTATTGTACTATCAAATCTTTCTACTAACCCTTTTTGTGAGCAACAGTTTAAGTCTGTTATTGTTTTTATCCAGTCATTTTTTATGTCTTTTGATTCTTCTTTTTCAAAATAAGATTTTGAATAGTCTGGTTTTACTATTGTTGCATTTGTACTACGTTTTGCTCCATTTGTATTTAAGAATTCACGGCTTATATCTATTATAGTTTTTCCTCTCCAATACATTTTTACTCTTGGTTCTTCTACTACATCTGCAACTATTGTTGCCTCTAAATTTTCTTCTTCTGCAAGTTTAACAAACTTTTCTGCATTTTCTTTTGACACTACAACTGCCATTCTTTCTTGAGATTCTGAAATAGCAAGTTCTGTTCCATCTAATCCTTCATATTTTTTTGGTACTTTATCAAGGTTTACTACTAATCCATCTGCTAGTTCTCCTACTGCTACAGAAACTCCCCCCGCTCCAAAGTCATTACATCTTTTTATTAATTTTGTAACTGCTGGATTTCTAAATAATCTTTGTATTTTTCTTTCTTCTGGTGCATTTCCTTTTTGTACTTCTGCACCACAGGTTGTAAGTGAACTACTATTTTGTGCTTTTGAAGATCCTGTTGCTCCTCCACAACCATCTCTTCCTGTTTTTCCTCCTAATAATATTACCTTATCTCCTGGTATTGGACTTGTTCTTACTACATTTTCAGCAGGTGCTGCTGCTATTAATGCTCCGACTTCTAATCTTTTTGCAACATATTTTTCATTATATATTTCATATACTCCTCCTGTTGCAAGTCCTATTTGGTTACCATATGAACTATATCCACGTGCTGCTTCATTTGTTAGTTTCTTTTGTGGTAATTTGTTTGGTAAAGTCTCTTCTACTGATTTTCTTGGGTCTCCACATCCTGTTACTCTCATTGCTTGATATACATAAGTTCTTCCTGATAATGGATCACGTATTGCTCCTCCTAAACATGTTGCTGCTCCACCAAATGGTTCAATTTCTGTTGGATGGTTATGTGTCTCGTTTTTGAACATTATTAGGTATTCTTCTGGTTTTCCATCTACTAATATATTTGCCTTTATACTACATGCATTTATTTCTTCTGATTCGTCTAGGTTTTTCAATATTCCATTTTTCTTTAATTCCTTTACTGCTACTGTTGCTACATCCATTAGACATATATCTTTAGCTTTTTTGTTTTCATATACATAGTCTCTTGTTTTTAAATAATCTTCATATATTTTTTGTAATAAGTCCCATTTTATGTCTATAACTTCTAACTGTGTTAAGAATGTTGTGTGTCTACAATGGTCTGACCAATATGTGTCTATCATTTTCATTTCAGTAATGGTTGGGTCTCTTTTTTCTTCTTCTTTGAAATATTCTTGGCAGAATTTTAAATCAGCCATATCCATTGCAAATCCATATTTCTCATAGAATTCTTTTACATTTTCATCTGTCATAGAAATAAATCCTTCTACAACTTGTACATCTTCTGGAATAATGGCTTCATCTTCTAATTTTTCGAATTTTTCTAAAGTGGCTTCTCTTGAGTCAACAGAATTTATTAAGTATGATTTGATCTTATTTAATTCTTCATCTGAGATTTCTCCAGATAATATGTATACTTTTGCAGTTCTAGCAATTGGTTTTATACCTCCACTAGCAATTATTTGTAAACATTCCACTAATGAATTTGCCGTTTGGTCAAATTGCCCAGGTAAAAATTCTATTGCAAATACTTTGTCCTGTTTCTTAAAATCATAGTCGTCTTCAAAACATATGTCTACTTGTGGTTCTGAGAATACTGTGTTTTTTGCTTTTTCAAATACTTCCTTTGTTAGTCCCTCTACATCATATCTATTAAGTATTATTACATTTTGTAACTCTTTTAATTGTAAACTTTCTTTTAAATCTGCTAAAACTCCTTTTGCTTCAATGTCAAATCCTTCTTTTTTTTGTACATAAATTCTTTTGACCATTTTTTCTACCATTCCTTTCTTTATTTTTCTAATTTATGGTATATCTTCTTTCCTTTTTTTATAATAGCATACCCTTCTTTAAAATCATCATCAGATAATTTAAAATTGATGTCATCGATTTTTTCATCGTTTAATGTAATTCCTCCTTGTGAAATTAATGTTCTTGCTTGTCCTTTAGATGGTGCTATTCCTGTTAATACAAGAACATCAACTATTGATATATTAGTATTATCAATTTTTGTAGTAGGCATATTTTCTGTGTTTCCATTTCCTGAAAATAATGCATTTGCTACTTCTTCTGCCTTTTTTGCTTCATCTTCACCATGTATTAATTTTGTAATTTCATATGCCGCAATTTTTTTAGCTTCGTTTATTTTTTCTCCTTCTAATGATGATAATCTATCTATTTCTTCCATTGGTAAAAATGTAAGTAAGCATAATATTTTTCTAACATCTGTATCTGCTACATTTCTCCAATATTGATAAAATTCATATGGTGATGTTTTTTCAGGGTTTAACCAAAGTGCTCCTTTTGCTGTTTTTCCCATTTTTTTACCTTCTGAGTTTGTTAAAAGTTTGAAGGTTAATCCATAAGAGTCTTCTGTTCCTATTTTTCTTATTAGTTCTACTCCACCAATGATATTTGACCATTGATCATTTCCTCCTATTTGCATTTTACAATTATATTTATCATGTAAATATAAAAAGTCATAGCTTTGAAGTAGCAAATATCCCATTTCAAAAAATGTTAATCCTGTTTCTAGTCTGTTTTTATAACATTCTTGTGATATCATTTTTGCAACTGTGAATTTACTTCCAATTTCTTTCATAAAGTCTATATAATTCAGGTCTAAAAGCCAGTCTTTATTGTTTACTATTATTGCTGCATTTTCTCCCTCAAATGATACAAATCTTTGTGCTTGCTTTTTTATTGCTTCAACATTTGCATCTAATTGTTCTCTTGTAAGCATTTGTCTTAAGTCTGTTCTTCCTGATGGATCTCCTATTGCTGCTGTTCCTCCACCCATTAAAATTATTGGCCTATGTCCTGCTTTTTGTAGTATTGATGCTACCATTAATGCAACAAAGTGTCCAATATGCATACTATTTGCTGTTGGGTCAATTCCTATATAAAAACTCACACTTTCTTTCTCAAATAATTCTCTCATTTCTTTTTCATGTGTTAATTGTTCTATGTATCCTCTTTGTTCTAATATATCAAATACGTTTTGCATTTATCTCCCCCCAATTTATCCTCTAATGGAAATATTATAACATAATTTGATTTTAATGTATATATTTTTTTCTATTTCTTCATTCCCTAATTTTTATGTTAGGATTGCTGTGAATTGTAATATATTTTTAGTCTTCCTCCACATATTCCACATCTATATTTTCTTATTAAATTCCTCATTAGTCTTTGCCTATAGAATGTTTGGTTACATTTTTCACATATTATTTTATATTTAAATTTTACATTTTCTGTATATTCCATATTACTTTTTTCATAGTCTTCCTTTTTATTACCAACTCTAGAAATATCATAACCCAGTTTCTGATTTATATAATTTGCATACCTTTTGAATTCTTCTCCATGGTTATTACAATATGGCAAACAGTGTATTAGTTCATGTATTATAGTGTTTTTTATTATACTTTCTTCTAACATCATAACCCATTTACTTATTTCTATAGTATGTTTATTGAATTTCGCATATCTTAAATATCTTTTATTACCTATTGTTTCATAATATTTCGTATTTTTATCTGGGTCTTCTTGTTTACAACATCCATATCGCTTATTGTTTCTTTTTGATAGTTGTATTTCTATTGTTCTTATGTCTACATCTATTCCTATTGTTTTTAGTTCTTCTATACATTCTTTATATAATTTGTTTAGTTTTGCCTCCATTGTCTCTCCTTAGAAACTATATTTTTGTTTGTGAAAAGCTTAATTATTTAATATATTTATAGCTAATTTTAAATCATTCCAAAAGTCAATTTTCTTTGTTTCGTCTCTCAAAAGTGCTGCTGGGTGCCATGTTGGTATATATGTAATTCCTTTTTTCTCTATAATTTTTCCTCTTGAAGCAGTTATTTTATATTCTTCACCTAAGATATTAGTTAGGGCTATTCTTCCTAATAAAACTATTACTTTGGGTTTCACAAGCATTACTTGATTTCTCAAATAATTAATACACATCATAGCTTCTTCCTTTTCTGGGTCTCTATTATTAGGAGGTCTACACTTTACAATGTTTGCAATATACACTTCTTCTCTTTTTATTCCTAGTCCAATGAATGCCTTATTCATAAGTTGACCTGCTTTCCCTACAAATGGTATTCCCTGTATATCTTCGTCTGCACCTGGTCCTTCACCAATTAACATTAAATCTGCTTCTTTATTTCCTGTTCCAAATACAATATTCTTTCTTCCATTACATAGTTTACATTTATTACAACCTTTTATTGCTTCTTCTAGTTCTTCCCAATTATAATACATATAATTTTCCTCTTTTCTTATTTAAGAAATGTTTCTACTGTTCCTTTTCCATTTTGTGATGTAATCTTCAAAATCGCTCCATTTACCATAGCAAGTTGTGGTGGAATATGTCCTATATCTGCATTAGTTATTATTGGAATATTTAAACCGCCTAATACTTCTATACAAGCCTGATTAAAGGTTAATTCATAATCTTCTCTCATAATAAATGATCTACCAAAAATAATTCCTTTACAGTTTTCAAAATATCCAGCATTTTTCATTTTCCAAAGTATTCTTTCAAGTTGTGGTGTGTTCATCTCAAAGCACTCTAAGAACCATATTATTCCATCATTTTTATATTTTTTGATATATTCCTTCACTTTATCAAATTTAGTACCAATTAATGTATCAACACAATCTAAACATCCACCAAGTGCTCTTCCTTGCATTACAATTTCTTTTTGCCCTGTTATATTTTCCCATTTTGTTTCTAATTCTAAATTATATGTATAATCTAAACTATCTTCTTTCCCAATACTATGTTTTTCAAATGATTCTTGAATAATTTCTTCTCCAGATGCTATTTTTAGTGCGTCTGTCAAATTACGATAAAGTGGTTTCATTGCATAATCTTTAACAGCATCACAGTAGATACTTGGTATACCTAAAATAACATTTAATGGGAAACTAATAGTAGTGATATCTGAAAATCCTTGTGTCCATTTTGGTTTCATTTTACTTATTTCTTCGAAGTCTAATTTTTCTAACATTTCCATTAAAAAGTCTCCTCCGCCAGCATATAAAATTAATTTTACATCATCGTTTTTCATTAATGACATAAATTCTTCTGCTCTTTTTGTAGCTGAAGCGCTTCTTCCTATAATACTTTTTCTAACACTTTCGGTTTCAATTACTTTATAACCCATATTTTCTAATTGTTCTATTGCTTTATTTAATTTTTCTATTTTTTCTGGCTCTACTATTCCATCAGATGGTGCACAAATTCCTATTGTATCTCCTATTTTTAAATTTTCTGGATAACGCATAAATTTTTCTCCTTTATATTCTTATTAATTATTCATTGCAATGAATTAGCATTGCACATACATATTATTCCTGTATTTCTTCCTGCTAGTTCTTTTTCTACTCTATATGAATGAAATTTGTCTGAATTACATACTGTACATAGTCCGCAGTCTATTATATTTTCTTCTTTTAATCCCATTTCAATCATTGTTTCTTTATTTATTAGTACTGTGTCTATATTGTATTTTTGCTTATTTTCTTCTATTCTTCCTTTTGATATTATATCATCAATTTTCGATAAATGCTTAAATTTCTCATAAAATTTTTCTGATAAGTCTTCATCTACCTCAAAATGACATTTTCTTATACTTGGTCCTATACAACATATTATATCTTTTGGATTACATCCATAGTTATCCACCATTTTTTCCACAGTTTTCTTTGATATTAATTTATATGTTCCTTGCCATCCTGAGTGAGTGTTTGCTATTACTTTTTTTATAGGGTCAAAAAATAATAAATCAATACAGTCTGCTATGGAAATTGATAATATCTTATTCTTTTTATTTGTTATTAATGCATCAACATCTTTAAAGTTTTTTGTAAATACTCCCGCTTCTTCATTTTCTACACATTTTACTATATCTGTGTGTGTCTGATATGGTCTATATACTCTTTTGTAATCCAGGTTTATAGCATTGCATAATTTTTGATAGTTGTTAATCATTCGTTGCCAAGGGCACATGCAATGTGCCCCTACAGATATTTCATTTTTGATATTTAATAATGTATCGTTACTACCAATGTCTATAGGTTTTAGACTTATTGCATGTTTTACAATATCTTCATATTCTAATAATTTTGTGAATTGTAAATATGAAATCCCATTGTTATTTTTTATTATATAGTTTTCCACGTTTCCTCCTCTTAACAAAAATAATCAAGATTTTTTTCATATCGAAAATCTTGCGCTCCCCATTTTCAAATTCAATATATAGTAAATAATTATCTAGTGCTTTTATTTTTTTTGGACTTGGTTCTATTTCTCTATTCATATTAAATCCCCCAAATTTCAATTATTTTAGTGGCTTAATTCTTTTAATTATAATACCACAGATTAACGTATTTTTCAATATTCTTATTTGTTAAAATAATCATCATATTTTCCAATTAACAGCTAGCCTTATATATAAATTTGTGTTTGTGGGGAGGATAAAAATTGTAGAGAATTATAATTATAC
>CAOKMR010000053.1 GCA_948469815.1 uncultured Clostridiaceae bacterium
ATGTATATGGATAAATTGCAAGGTATCATTCTTGAAGAGGATTACATTAGAGTATCACAAAAATTTATATTTGATAGGACAAATTTCACAAAACAAAAAGAAGAATTAGAGCAAAAGTTAATTGGAACAGAAGAAAAAATAAGCAGTAAAAACAAAACAACAGAAGAAAAAGAATTAGATAAATTAATAGAAAACTTTTTAAAATTAGAGCAAATAGATAAAATATATTTATACAGACTAATCAATAAAATTGAAATAGACAAAGACAAAAATGTGTATATCTATTTTAATTTTTCAAAACTAAATTCTATTAATGAAAATCTATCTAACTGTTATGAACGAAGTGAATTACAGTTAGTTGATGCAGAGGCACTAGATGAATTTATCAAAATTGAAGAATTGCTAAATGAACAAATACAAAAAACAGGCTAAAAATAAAAACTGTAGAGAAAATGTAGGGGCGAATAGTATTCGCCCGAGAGCTCCAGAGGGCTACTAAAAATACTGATTTAAAGCAATTCCTCTGTAGAACGGGCGATTTTTAATCGCCCCTACAAATTGGCTGGTAGTTTTTTAAATCCACACCAGAGATATTAGCTTTCCAACCAGAAGGAAAAGGAATTCCAGGAAAACTATTAGCAATATTTTTTGCACGAGTATAGTATGAGGAATTTTTATCAATTCCACCAGTTACTAAATCAACACCATCTGGTAGATGTTAAAGTAGGTAGCATAAAAGATATGCTAAGAAATAATTTGAATCCATCTAAAAATTATCTCCCAATGTGCAAAAAGGTATTAGAAATTTTTCAACATATATATAAAACTACTCTCCCTTTGAGAATAGTTTTTTAAATTAATTATTTTCAGCTAGATATTTTTTGAAATCTTCTATAGTAATATCTTCATCATTTTCATATTTCTCTTTAGTATAATCTCCAGTTCCTACACCTAACATTTGTAAGAACTGTACTAATTCTGCTGGGCTTAAGTTTTCTTTTAATACAGCAAAACCTTTATCTTTAATTTTCTCTAACTCTCTTAAATTTGTTCCCATTCACATCACCTCCATAATAAACTTTATCGGATTTATAACTTTTATTTTTAAATCTTTTACTTTAGAGCTAGCGTTTATCAATATTCGATCAACTGTTATAAAATAATCTAAATTTCCACACTCTGCATATGCTATATGTAAAGCATCTTTTTCCTTTATATTGTACTTTTTTAGTTCTTCTGCTTTATTTATTATTTCATTTGTTGTATCTATATAGTTTGACTTTAAAGAATTATAAACATCTATTATTTTATTTTTCTTTATAATATTCTTCATTTGACTTATTTCATAATCTAAAATTTTACTTTTATATATATCTAATTTATCCTTTTTATATAAATCCAAAATTACAATTATTGCTTGTGATTCGATATAATTTTTTTGATTTGTCAAATCATCAAATGGTCTATTATAGCAACAATTATCTAAATATAATTTTAACATTAAACTAACCTCTCTTTCTATTATATAACATTTTACTGATTTTATCTATACTTCAAAGTAAATTTAAGAAAAATTGCGTTTTCTTCATGGGTCTATGACATTTATATAGTAGAGGGATAAATTTATAATTTTTTAGAGAGATGAAATGAAAGTCATTTTTTTTAATTTTATAAATATATTTTTAATACATAGGAGGAAAATGTGGGTAACGAATTCAAAATTAATGTTTTTTTTAATCAAGATGGAGAAGAAATAGAAGAAATATTATCGAGATTTTTAATTAGCCTATTAAATGAAAAAACAATTAAAACTTAAAATTTTAGTCAACAATGAAAAATTAAATTTATAATAAAAAATGGGCTGACGCAGAAATAAAAACACGTTATAATTTTATTATGAATTCAAATTATTTTTTCATATTCTAGGAAAGTCATGCCAGTGGCATAACTTTCCGTAGAAGAGAATTATGCGGATTATTAGAATTGCTTTGCGATTACCATCGCTTAGCAATTCTTGAAATTCGTTTTTTCAGCATGGAAGGAGGAAAAATGCCTGAAGAAATAGAAAGAATAATTTATAAAGTAGCAATTTATATAAGATTATCTAAAGAAGACGCAGATAGGGGGGAAGATGAAAGCGAAAGTATTACAAACCAAAAGGCAATGCTAACTGAATATGTACAGAATTTGGGAGACGAATATAAAATTATAGATATTTACATAGACCCAGGTTATACAGGAACTAACTTTAATAGACCAAATTTTCAAAGAATGATTAAAGATATACAATTAAGCAAAGTAAATATGGTAATAACTAAAGACTTATCTCGTCTAGGTCGTGATTACATAGAAACAGGAGAGTACATAGAAAAATGGTTTCCAGAAAATAATGTTAGATATGTTTCTGTAACTGATGGTATAGATACATTTGCTTCTAATAATGGAAATAATGATTTTGCACCTTTTAAATCAATATTAAATGATATGTATTCTAAAGATTTATCTAAAAAAATTAGAACAGCATTACATACTATGCAACAACAAGGAAAGTGGGTAGGTGGGACAACACCATTAGGGTATATGTCAGATCCAAATGATAAGAACCATTTAATAATTTGTGAGGAAGAAGCCAAAATTGTAAGAACTATTTTTGATATGGCAATAGCTGGAAAAGGATTATGTGCTATAAAAAATTATCTTATTGATAATAAAATTCCAACAACTAAACAAATTAGATATAATAAAGCAACTTTTTGGACGAATAGAACAATAAAAACAATATTAAAACGAGAGATATATACAGGAGTTACAATTCAAAATAAAAGAAGTAGAATAAGTTATAAAAATAGGAAAATAAAAGCAAACCCAGAAGAACAATGGTATGTCGTAGAAAACACACATACACCAATAATTGATAAAAAAAGTTTTGATACAGTTCAAAAAATGTTAGTGGTTCAAGATTATGGTAGAAATGAAAAGAAAAATAACTTTTTGCTAGACGGTTTGCTATTCTGTTATGAATGTGGACATAGAATAGGTGTAAGAGCTGTAACAAGACGGAAAAAATGCACATAGTTATATGACATGTAATAATTATCGTAGTAATACAACAGCTAAAATATGTACTTCACATGGTTTTAGTTATGAAAAATTAGAAGAAATGGTAGTAAAGACCATAAGAAATTTATTCTTAGATATAGATAATAAAAAAATAGAACTAAGTGTTAAAAATAGTAAAACGACAAATGATTATACTAAAATGTTAAAAAAACTAGAAAAAGAGATAGATATAATAAATAGTAATATTGATAAAATGTATATTGACAAATTAAACAATGAAATTAATAAGGAAATGTATGACAGAGTATCTAAAAAATTAAACGATGAAATAAAAGAAAAAAAAGAAACATATATGGAGTTAAAAGAGGAAGAATTAAATTCTAAAGAGGATAATAATCAAAATATAGAGAAAGTAGTAAAAGAATTTTTAAAATTAGAAAAGCCAACGCCAGAACTTATGAGAGTGATTATTAACAAAATACTCATACATCAAGACAAACAGGTTGATATTGTATTTAACTTTAAAAAGTTAAACTATTTTTTAAATAATGACTACCTACTTTGATGTACACCATCTGGATTAACCATTGGTACAATATAAATAGAGAAATTATTAAAAATATAATTTGTACTATAACCATAAATATAGCCATTATCCACATAAGACTTCAAAAAATTTTCAGTAAACTTCATAAGAAGAGGAGTAGTAATAGCTTCATTTGCATGAAATGAACCATTATAAAATACCTCTTTAGAGCCATTACCAATTCTAATATAAGGAATTTGTTTACCCATAACACTATTACCAATAGAACCTATCTGCAAAAATGGGTAAACCTTACTAAATGCAGAAATATTCATTTGTAATATATCATAAGTATAACTTATATTTGTAGGAACAATAGAGCCAAAAGGAATTATTATAGTTTGACCAATATATAAATTATCTGGGTTAATATTAGGATTAGCAAATAAAATTCTATTAACAGTAGTAGAGAATCTCTGTGCTATTGAATATAGAGTATCCCCACTTCTAATAGCATAACTACTATATCCATAAATATATGGAAATAAAGCATTCCAAGTACTATAACCAACAATTCCATCAACAACTAAACCAAAATTTTTTTGAAAAATCTTAACAGAGTTCTCAGTATTTTTCCCAAAAATCCCATCAATTCCACCAGTATAAAAACCCAATTTATTCAAAGTGCTTTGCAATAATTCCACCATAGGTCCAGTAGAGCCTAATCTTAAAGTTTCCATAATTAAAATAATTCCTTTCATAATGTATTAATTAAGTTGAAAAAAGAATAAGTATATTGCATCTTGTTCTAACTACGTGAGATGCTAATTATTTTTTCAACTTAATATAAAAATCAAGTGGGTACAATTTGCATTGTACCCTATAATTAAAATTAATCTTCATAATAACAATTTTTTGGGTTGCAAAAAATGCAAATTAATAATTCTATAATACTAATAACAAGTGATACTAAAAAGAATGCTACAATACCTATTAAAATTGCGACAGGAATAGAGAGTGCAACTAAGCTAGTAAGAGCTAAAGCAAATGCACTAGTAATTATAGCACCGATAGAACTAGAAATTAAACTAGTTCTATTAATACAATCACAAATATATTTTGGTGTACCAAATATTATAACAAGCAAACCAATTAATCCAAGAATACCTAATATTAGAGTAATATAAACTAATACTGAAATTGAAGTTATAAGACCTATATAGAAAACGACAGCTATTCCAACTGCTACTAGTAAACTTGATAGAATATTTAATAATTTACATGAACAATTATTACACTTTTCTTTATACATAAATATTCCTCCTTACATTATATAATATGAAAAATGTCGAAAAATGTGAAACAAATAAATTGGTCAAGCTATTGCAATTATTAAAAAAAATGATATAATAATTAAAAATAAACATGGAGGTATAAAAATGGAATTAAAAGGATCAAAAACAGAAATGAATTTATTAGCTGCATTTGCAGGAGAATCACAAGCAAGGACAAAATACACTTATTTTGCAAGCAAAGCCAAAAAAGAGGGATATGAGCAAATTGCAGCAATATTTTTAGAAACCGCAGAAAATGAGAAAGAACATGCAAAACTTTGGTTCAAATTATTAAATGGAGGAGAAATTCCATCAACTAAAGAAAACTTAAAAGTAGCTGCTGAAGGAGAAAACTATGAATGGACAGATATGTATGCAGAATTTGCAAAAACAGCAAAGGAAGAAGGATTTGACAAAATAGCATATTTATTTGAATCAGTAGCAAAAATAGAAAAAGAGCATGAAGAAAGATATTTAAAATTATTAGATAATGTTGAAAATGGACTAGTATTCTCAAGAGATGGAGACAAAATTTGGAAATGTAGAAATTGCGGACATATATGTATAGGAAAAGAAGCACCAGCAGTTTGTCCAGTATGTGCACATCCACAAGCATTTTTTGAAATAAAAGCTGAAAATTATTAAAAAAATAAAAAAACTTGCTAATACCTAGCAAGTTTTTTTATTTTTTTGGTTGCGAGAGTAGGACTCGAACCTACGACCTCAGGGTTATGAGCCCTGCGAGCTGCCAACTGCTCCATCTCGCGATATAAACAACTATTTTATTATACATTTTTTCTTGTCAAATGTCAAGACTTATCTTAAATTTTTTTTGGAAAAATTTAGTAATAGTTACAATTCACATATCTACATTATTTTCATATTATTATTATAAGGTGCATTTTTGTATCTTGGAAAGGATTATGAAATATGGCAAAAATATTAGTTTATAATAATGATACAGATAGATTTGAAACTTATTACAGAGATGAAAATTCAGCTATGCCTTATAATGCAAATTCTACATTATTGGTTAGAGAGTTTAGAGGTTCAAGTAAATCTCAAACTTTGTGGACGACTAAAAGAGTTATGCAGGCTTGGAATACTCAAAGATACTTATGGGGAGGACCAATCCCTGTTGGTTTTGCTTTTAAACGTTCTTGGGAAGGTGGACATTCTCGGTCAGTCTCAACATTATGCTGGAACAGCTTTTGATGTTGCTCAACTCTGGACAAATGAAAGGAGAGCTGCTTTAAGAATAAGTGCTATTAATTCTGGTGTTTGGTCTTATGTTGAACCTGTTTCTATTTCTCCTACTTGGGTTCATTTTGATAGAAGACAAAAACCACCAGCGTGTAGCTCTGGTGGATATCCTACTTTAAGAAGAGGTAGTTTGAGTGTTTATGTTCTTATTCTTCAAGATGGATTAAATACTTTAGGTTTTACTACTGGTGGTTTAGATGGTATTTTTGGAAATAGAACCTTTGAAGCAGTAAAGGCTTACCAAACAAGTCGTGGATTAGCTTCTGATGGCATTGTTGGCTGTAATACTTGGCGCTCTCTTCAAGAAAATGTTATTGGTATTGGTAGAACTTCTACTACTTTAGATTAAATTATTATAGTTTTTATTAAAGGGTGCAGAAGCTGTGCCCTTAGAAATTTTTATATTCTTAGAAAAGTAATCACAAGTGGTTAGTTTCCTTAGAAGATAATTATGGAGGAATTTAGATTTTTTATCTACTTATGCCTATAAATAATTGTACAAATACTTTTCCATAAACTTGGCTTTCCATTACATATATTCCTGTGTATTCAAATCTATCTTCTAAAATATTATCTCTGTGAGATGTTGAAGCTATCCAAGCTTCTACTGCTTTTTCTGGTGTTATGCTTCTCGCTAGATTTTCTCCTGCTATTTTATAATTAATTTCATTGTCTTTTAACATCTTAAACGGTGTTCCTAATGTAGGGGAAATATGTGAAAAGTATTTATTATTAACTAAATCTTTTGCTTTAAGTTTTGCGACTTCTTGTAGCTCAAAGTATGGCTTTAATTCTTTTAGTCCATTTTGTTTTCTATATTCATTTATTAAATCTAATGTTTTTTGCTCTTCTTCTCTTAATACAGTCTCTTTTAATTCTATCTTTGTTTTCATTGCACTTATTGTATTATTTTCTTCTATTTGTCCTAATACTGCTGTTCTATATGTTACAAATGAAATACTTTCTATTAAAGCAAAAATCACAATTATGAGTAAAATACCAGGTTTTAATCTTGATATTTTCAATTTACATACACTCCTTAATTTTATTATTTTTATGGATAGAAACCTCTATCTTACAAAAAACTAGGAAATTCATTTCCTATATAATTCTTAAGTGCTGTATTTAAATTTTTTCCATTGTGATTTAATTTTATTAATTTTTTACAAATTTTCTATTTTTATATAATAGTATTTTGCTTATGGTGGTATTATACCAACTTTTTAAGCTTATGTCAACCATTTATTGTAAACTTTATTTTTTTATGGATGATAAAATTATTTTTTATTTTTTTGCTTGCATATTATGACCTTTTGTGATACAATATTTAACGATATTGTTTATACCATTGAAGAGGAGGTGCATTTAAATGCCAAACATAAAGTCAGCAATAAAGAGAACTAAAATCATTGAAAAGAAAACATTAAGAAATAATATGATTAAATCTGAATATAGAACTGCTATTAAAAAATTTGAAGCTGCTATAGAAGCTGGAAATACTGAAGAAGCTCAAAAATTATATAGTGAAGCAACAAAACAAGTAGATATGGCATGTTCAAAAGGTGTTATAGTAAAAAATACTGCAGCAAGAAAAAAATCTACAATGTCTAAAAAATTAAATAACATGAATTAATCTTTTATGACTTATTGTAAAAGTAGTAAATACAATTAAGAACAAACATAAATAATTAGTTTTACTTTAATATTAATCAAAATGTTATTTGTAAATTTTGAATATAGTATATTTAATTAGGGGATTCATTATTATTTTATAATCCTCTAATTTTATTTCTTAAAAAATAATACATGTAAACATTAATATATTACTATTATAATTCACAGTGCAAACTAAAAAATATCAAAAAGAAAGAGATTTTTAACTATAATCTCTTTCTTTTTGGAGTTTGTTGATATGAAACCACTCCTTTGCCTTCTAAAATTTTCTGTCAGTCTTCGGATACCACCTCTCTGGCTTAAGTGAAACAAGACTCTTGTTCTACAATTAGTGCCTTTATTTAATGTAGAGGCTACAAAGGGGCAGAGAGAGTTTCAATAAAAAAATATAAAAAATCGCATAAAAGTATTGCAATTTATAGAGATTTATAATAAAATTGATACAAAGTGGAGGAAAGTGGAGTAAAGTGCCATGATGTGAAAAGAAGGTGATATCAAGTGTTTATTGGTGAATATGAGCATACTGTAGATGTAAAAGGCAGAATAATAATGCCATCAAAACTAAGAGAAAATATTGGAGAAAAGTTCATAATTACTAAAGGACTTGATAAATGCTTATTTGCATACTCAAAATCTGAATGGGCAAACTTTGAAGAAAAGCTAAAAACACTTCCACTAACAAATAAAAATGCAAGAGACTTTGTAAGATTTTTCTTATCTGGTGCAGTCGATTGCGAAATAGACAAACAGGGACGTTTTTTAGTTCCAGCAAACTTAAGAACATATGCAAACATAGACAAAGAAATTGTAATAATAGGAGTTGGAACGAGGTTAGAAATATGGAATAAAGAATCATGGACAAAATATAGTAGTGAAGAAAACATTTCAGCAGATGAAATTGCAGAAAATATGACAATGCTTGGTATATAACTTCTAGTTAAGGAGAAAAAAGTGGAATTTAAACATAAACCAGTACTATTACAAGAATGTATAGAAAATTTAAATATAAATTCAGATGGTATATATGTTGATGGTACCTTAGGAGGTGCAGGGCATAGCATAGAAATAGCAAAACAATTATCATCAAAAGGGCTATTAATAGGAATAGATAGAGATGAAGAAGCATTAAAAGCAGCAAAAGATAAATTAAAGGAATATAAAAATGTTAAATACGTACATGGAAATCATGATGAAATAAAAGAAATACTAGAAGAACTAAAAATAGAAAAAGTAGATGGAATACTATTAGACTTAGGAGTATCATCATATCAATTAGATGAAAGAAATAGAGGATTTAGCTATATGTCAGTGGAAAGTGAACTAGACATGAGAATGGATAGAAGTCAAATTCTAACAGCTAAAGACGTAGTAAATACATATTCAGAAGAAAAGCTAATAAAAATAATTTTTGAATATGGAGAAGAAAAATTTGCAAGAAATATATCAAAAAAGATATGTGAATATAGAAAAAATAATAATATTTCAACAACAGGTCAATTAGTAGAAATAATTGAAACTGCAGTGCCAGGATATGCAAAAAAAGAAGGACATCCCGCAAAAAGAACATTTCAAGCAATAAGAATAGAAGTAAACAATGAAATTGAGCCATTATATAATACAGTAAAAAATTCAATAGATGTACTAAAACAAAAAGGAAGGTTATGCATAATAACATTTCATTCATTAGAAGACAGAGCAGTAAAAAACGCATATCAAGATGCAAAAGGAAAATGTACATGTCCAAAAGACTTACCCTACTGTATATGTGGAGCAAAATCACAAGGAGAAATAATAACAAGAAAGCCAATAATACCAACAGATGAAGAACAAAAAGAAAATTCTAGAGCAAAAAGTGCAAAATTAAGAGTTTTTGAAAAAAATTAAAAATACAAAAGAAAGGAGAGGAGCAAATGGCTAGATATCAATACGAAACAAGTCCGAGAAAAATACGAACTGATTACGAACCTGTAAAAAAGAAAACAATAAAAAAAAGTCCTACAACGAAATCAAATACATCTAAAAAGAGTACTACAAAAATGAAGACGGCAAAGAAATTAAAAATAGTATTATTTGTATTAATTGGATTTTTAGCCTTTTTTACTATAAGCTTTAGGAATGCAATAATAGATTCAAAATATGCAGAAATAAAGAAATTAAAAAATGATTTAGCATTGGTAGAGAAAGAAAACGAACAATTACAAGCAGGAATAGAAAGCCATTTGAACCTTAAAACCATACAGGAAGAAGCAGAAACATTACTCGGAATGAAAACATTATCAAATGACCAAATTAAATATGTTAATCTTCCTAAAACAGACTATGTTGAATCAGGTTCAGAAGAAATACATATAGAAGAAGAGAGTTATTTTACAAAGATTATTAATCTAATAAAAAGTTTAATAAAATAGAGATTATATTTTTGAAAGATTTAAAGGGATAAGCAATAATTAATTCAAATAAATCAAGCTATAAATTTCCATAATATCAATAAATTGACATTATGGAAATTTTACTGTATATAGGAAGTGCCATTGAAACGATGTGGTTTAAGGGAAACGCGAAGGCTCAATTTGAGATCTTTGGCTATTCGAGAGTTGAGGGGATAAAGAAGCCAACCAATAGAGAATTCTTAAAAGCCATCGTAGATTATTTAAAATTTAACTCATAAATTTCAAAAGGCTTCCTCTGTGAGGAAGCCTTTTGTTTAGAATGAGTATTTGTTAATTAGTATGCAAGGTGACTATATGTAAAATTAACGAAGTGTTTAAAATCATAAAATCCTTAAAATTCAATATAATGTAATAAATTGAATTAGAGGTGAAATATAATGCCAAGCATTAGTGCAAAAAAGAGAATAAGAAATAACTTCTTAATATTAACAATTATTTTAATGTTACTTATGATAAGAATTGGATGGATACAATTTGTACAAGGAGCAGAATTGCAAGAATTAGCATATAAGCAACAAACACTAGACAGAGCAATAAATCCAAGTAGAGGAACAATATATGATAGAAATGGTGTAGAACTAGCTGTTTCTGCAACAGTAGAAACAGTAACAGTAAATCCAATGAACATAGAAAACGAAAACAAAGAAAAAGTAGCCAAAGCATTATCAGACATATTTGAATTAGATTATGAGAAAGTTTTAAAAAAAGTAAAAAAGAAAAGTTCAATAGAAACAATTGTAAAAAAAGTAGAAAAAGATAAATCAGATGAATTAAGAATTTGGATGGAAGAAAATAAAATAACAGAAGGAATAAACATTGATGAAGACACAAAAAGGTATTATCCAAATAATGAATTATGTTCACAAGTAATTGGTTTTACAGGAAGTGATAATCAAGGGTTAAATGGAATAGAAGCAAAATATGATGAAACTTTAAGTGGAACAAAGGGCAAAATAATACGTGTAAGAGATGCCAAAGGAGGAACATTAGATGGAACAGTAGAGGAATATGTACCAGCAATAAATGGCGATAGCTTAGTACTAACAATAGACTCTACAATACAATCAATAGTAGAAAAACATCTTGAAGAAGCATGTATAGATAATGTATGTACAGATGGACGGAAATGTAGTAATAATGAACCCTAATAATGGGGATATATTAGCAATGGCAACATATCCAGGGTATAACTTAAATGACCCATATACAATAAATAATGAAGAATTAAAATCAATATGGAATACACTTCAAAGTAGTGAAAGATCAAACAATTTAGAAAAAATGTGGAGAAATAAAGCAATATCAGATACATATGAACCAGGTTCAACATTTAAATTAATAACAGCATCAACAGCATTAGAAGAAGGATTAGTAAAGGACATAGAAGCAGAAAACTTTGCATGTACTGGTAGAATTGAAGTTGCAGGAGTATCAATAAAATGTTGGAGATATTATAGACCACATGGTTCAGAAAGTCTAAGAACAGCTCTAATGAACTCTTGTAATCCAATATTTATAGGATTAGGGCAGAAACTAGGTGTAGACACATACTTTAGCTATCTAGAAAGATTTGGGCTATTATCAAAAACAGGAGTAGACTTACCAGGGGAAGCAAATAGTATATTTATAGCAAAAGAAAAAGCAGGACCAGTAGAACTTGCAACAATCTCATTTGGTCAAAGATTTGAGATTACACCACTACAATTAGTAACAGCAGTATCATCAATAGCAAATGGTGGAAATCTAGTACAGCCAAGAGTTGTAAAAGCTACAATAGACTCAGAAACAGGAGAAAGGAGGGAAAAAGAACCTATAATACTAAGTGAAAATGTAATATCAAAAGAAACATCAAAAAATGTATTAAGCATGATGGAATCAGTAGTTGCATTAGGAACAGGAAAAAATGCACAAGTAAAAGGTTATTCAGTAGGAGGAAAAACAGGAACATCAGAGGATGGTGTAAATACAGGAAAATATGTAACATCATTTTGTGGAGTAGCATCAATCTCCGATCCAGAGCTCGTTATATTAATAACATTATATAATCCAACAGGTGAAGGAGGACACCAAGGAGGTGCGTGGGTAATTTTAACAACACACAGTAAAACTACCAAAAAATCAGTAATGATATAAACTATCAAATTAGGAGAAAGTGATTAAATTTGCTTTCTGTTAGTGTAAAATAAATTCGGGAAAATTAAATTGATAAAAAATAAGATACCCA
>CAOKMR010000054.1 GCA_948469815.1 uncultured Clostridiaceae bacterium
AAAAAATATGTAGACAAATATTTTATTTTTTGCCTACATTAATTTTACACTTACATAATTTTACTTTAAAGTCTACACAAAGGTTAAAAACTTTTGAAAAAATAGGAGGTGAATATTTAAAAGTATAAAGTTTATTTTTTTATTTATTAGCTATCCAAAATGGATAACAAAATAACTATAGGAGGAAAAAATATGAGTGAAAATTTTAGTAAAGAAATCAAGAAAGAACTAATCTCGATGGAACGCTTGTGTTTCGCTATGTGGTTGGTGATGTATGCCTCCACTACGGACTTTCACCGATTAACTAAAAGACATAACCGTCGCACATTAATAAGCAACCTAACAATCGTTAAGTTGCTTTGGGGTATATTATTGCTTTGTTTTTACTGATGTTTTGTTTTCTTCCATTCTTTCTCGCCACATTTCTTGCCTGTAGATATAATCTAGCATAAGTTTTGATAAATTGAATAGTAATCCACCACCTAATAAAAAAATAACCATACAAATTTCATTAATAATGTTGTAGATACATAATGGCCAAGCTAATATTGCCATAAAGAATCCTAAAAACAAAAGGATGAAAAAAATTATATATAAAATTTCATTCTTTTTTGTTCTTTGGATTTCCGTTTACGAGTACTCATTACCCCATCTCCTTTCTAATTGTCCCATGTCTTCTTGAAAACGAAGATAAACTACTTGATACTATTAACATTATATTCAATATTTTATGCAATATGCCTATTACACATAAATTTATATAAAAAATTGGTCATAGTGTTTATTTTTTTACTTAATTATGATAAAATTAATAAAAATTGAATGGAAGAAGGTTAAAAAATGATATCTTTTGAAAGTGATTATAATATAGGGGCTCATCCTAAAATAATAGAGAAATTAAGTGATACAAATTTTGAAATGTTATCAGGATATGGTAGTGATAAATATTGCGAAAGTGCAATAAAAAAAATTAAACAAGCTTGTGATTGTCCATTAGCAGATGTTTATTTTTTAGTTGGAGGAACACAAACAAATCAGGTCGTTATTGACACAATGCTTAATCAATATGAGGGAGTAATTTCAGCTAAAACAGGACATATAAATTCATGAGGCAGGTGCAATTGAGGTTACTGGACATAAAGTATTGGAAGTCGCCTCTAATAATGGGAAAATTATTGCAAAGGAACTAAATAATTATTTAGAAACATTTTATAATGATGATAATCGTGAACATATGGTTTTTCCTGGAATGGTATATATTTCGCATCCTACAGAATATGGTACTTTATATAGCAAAAATGAACTAAAAGAAATATCAGAAATTTGTTCAAAATATAAAATTCCATTATATATGGACGGAGCTCGTTTAGGATATGCTTTAATGAGTAAAAAGACAGATGTAACATTAGCTGATATTTCAAATCTTTGTGATGTTTTCTATATTGGTGGAACAAAAGTGGGAGCTCTATGTGGAGAAGCAGTGGTGTTTACTAAAGATAATACACCAAAACATTTTGTTACACTTATTAAACAACATGGAGCATTACTTGCTAAAGGTCGTTTACTTGGAATTCAATTTGATACTTTATTTGAAAATGATTTATATTTTGAAATAAGCAGGAATGCTATTGAAATGGCAGAAAAGTTAAAAGAAATATTCAAAGAAAAAGAATATGAATTTTTTATGGAAACACCAACAAATCAACAATTCATTATTCTAGAAAATAGTAAAATGGAAAATTTAAAAAATAAAGTAGCATTTAGTTTTTGGGAAAAATATGATGATACTCATACAGTAGTTAGATTTGCAACAAGTTGGGCTACAACTGAAAATGATATAAAATTATTGAATGAGATATTATAATTACATAAAAAGATAATATAAATTTTAGGAGAAATAGAAAATGTTTTTTATATTAGCACAAATACTTGCAGTTGTAGCATTTATATTAGATATTATTTGTATGCAATTTAAGTTATCTAACTCTATTTTTCTTCTTTTTAGTCTGTTCTTTTTCAAACTCTTTTTTCTCATATTCCAATTTCTGATGAAGTTCAAATTGCTTAATTCGTTCTAATCTTAATTCTATATTATTGCAATGTTTTATTTCTTCAGCAAGTGGTGTTATCTTTTTAAAAATTTCTATAATTTGATTTTCAATAGTTACTTTTTCATCTTCTGTCTTTGCTCTTTTATGCTTTTTCCATAAATTTTCTCTTTCACTTTTCAAAGGATTAATTTTTTCATAGGCTGATTTCTGATAATCCAGTAATTCTTGTTCTGTATTAATGTTATTTTTACATACAAATATTTGCATATAAAAAATCTAAATTTTCATAGTGTCTTTGTTCATAGTTTTGAAAACTATATTTGCCTTTTCCTTTATAGTTATAATTAGGTCGTAAATTTTCCGTGTCATGAATCGTAGATTTTACGACTCTTGACTCGTAATTTTTACGAATCACTTTTATAAGATTTTTGTCATGTTTTATTTTTCCTACATAAATTAGGTTTAGTAGAGCCTTGTTTTTTCTCATATATTAATTTGCATTGTTTTAATTGTTTGAATGCTTTTGTATCAGTTTTATCTGATAAATTTAATAATTCTTGAACTTCTTTTCTAGTAAATATTAAAAATACATTACCTTCTTCATCAAACCAATTATTCTTTTTAGATAAGGCTAATCTATTTAATAAAAATCCATAAAGAATTTTACTATCTGAATTTAATTTATTTTTATAATTTTTATTGAAGAATAATTCCATTGGTATTTGATAATACAGGTCTAGTTAATTCATTCATAGGAATATCACGTTCACCACTTGGTGTTTTAGTGTGATTTCCTAAAATTATATGCCCATCTTTATCTGAAGTGGTTGTTCTCTTTACATGAATTAAACCTTTTTCAAAGTCAATATCTTGTTTTTCTAAAGCTAATACTTCGCCAATTCTTAAGCCACAATGAATTGAAATCAAATATTCATCTCTATGAGAATATTTAAATTCTTTGCTATATAGGTATTTCAATAGTCTAATACAATCTGCATATTCAAATGCTTTTACTTTCTTTGTTTTCTTTATGCTCTTTGGCTGTTTAATTCCATAATATCCAATGAAGAAATCTTCCTGAATATATTTTCTTTCGAGAGCTATTCCAAAGGCTTGTTTAATCATTTGATAATCCTTTTTTAAAGTATTTTGGGCATAACCTTTTTCACGTTCATAATTAAAGAAGTCTTCAATTTCTTTTCGTGTAATCTTATTTATAGGTTGTTCTAACCAATCTCCAGCATTTCTTTTTATTCTGTTTAAAATTTCATTATAAGTTCTGTAAGTGCTATCATTATTAGTACCATTATTGTTCTTTTGCTCCATAAACTCTAAAGTTATACCTTCTATTGTTTGTGGAAGTATTTTTTTAGGTTTCGTAGTTACACCAAAAGGATTATCCTTTTTAGCTTGTAAAATATTTTACATATTAAGTCTTAAGCATATAGCTTAAGCAATTAGTGTAGAAGGTTTAAAGGGCAAATTTAAATCTTCTTATTTTTTAACTTTTTACATTATTAAGAATTTTTCTTAAATTATCTTCACTTATTAATAATTTTCTGCCTAAAACTTTTGCATGTGCATCTTTAGATTTTATCAATCTATAAGCAGTTTCTTTACTTACATGAAAAGCAGTCTTTATATCTTCTGCAGAAAACATTTTCATTCCTCCAAGTTCAAACATACTTATTTCTCCTTTCGTTTTGCTATAAATTTTCTAACATTTGTAATTTAGTCTATGATGTATGCAACAAAAGATATATAAATATGTTATAGAAAATGCTAAACAGACCTATATATTTTATTAACATAACTTCATAGCTTTGTCAATCGTTTCTTTCTCTTTTGTTTAAAATTGTAATTTACATTTTTCACATACCCTAAATTACTCTTTGGGCTTTTGTTAGTCGTTGATATAAAATCAAATCTCTTGATTTCCACCACCACCCTATCAAGACTGGCTACACTCATTACGTGCGATGATACTTTTAAACCACTCAAGTTGTGACTATGTAGGAGAGCATTTCTGTTTCTATCTAACAACGGTATATTCAGTTTTCAATGTGCTAATATAAGGATTTATCTATATCCTCTTGACACTCTTTTGTAATTGCTGTAAACTATTATTGTAGTCAATGGGTTATCATTAAGTAACTTATAATAGCAAATAATCAATTACAATATATTTATATAATACTATAATTGATTATCACTGTCAATAGATTACAACAAACTTTTAAAAATTTTTGGAGGAAATAAAAATGAATATAAATTTAAAACTAGAAACATCAGAGCTTTGTTATGTTTATAGCAAGTATAAAATTACTAAATTTAATAATAAAGAATACATATTGCCTGAAGGAAATGCTACTAAAAAGAAGATTAGTTTAACTGAACAAATAAATGATATATTAGTTGATACGTTAAATATAGGAAAAAAAGTATTTTATAAAGAAACAATAGAACAAACAGAACTACTAGATTACTTTGCAAAATATGGCTCTTTTGGATTTATGATTGACCTTGCAATAAACAAATACTTTGTATTAGATAATAAAGTGGCTATAAGAGATGCTTTTTATATAACTGATAAGGAAACTATAGATTTCGTAAACATAGATGAATATTTAAAAATATTTTTACCAGAACTAAATAAAAGAGAAATAAATGGCTTAATAAAGAAATGTAAAGATATAGCAAGTGATACAAATAGTGAAGATTGTTTAACATCTATAATAAATCAGTATTTAATATACTCTGAACATTATGCAGAGCCTATTGATTTAGTTTTAAACTATGTTAGGTCATTATATAAAAATTTGATTTTAACGATAGAACACAAACCTTTAACAATGAAATTGCCATTCTTAAGTGCAAATCATTTAACACATAATTTAGAGGATTTATATTATAATAATAGTTTTGGATTTACAATTAACTATTTAAAACAAGCTATTGATATATACTATGGAATGCAAATGGCACAAGATGTAAGGTTATTAAAAGTATGCAACTACTGTGATAAAGCATTCATTGCAAAAAATCCTAAAGCAGAATATGATACATATAATTGCAAAAATAAAGCTAATGTATATAAGAGTAGAGCTAGAAGTTCAAATATAATACATACTGAAACAGGTATTGCTGTAAAAATACCTAGTGAAGAATTTTCAAAAGAATTGTTAAAAGGATTAAAGAAGAAATACAAATAAAATTAATTTTCATATATGATTTTGTTATAAAATGTGCTATAATGCTAAAAAATAAAGATATAGAAAGTGAGGAACTAAAATATTAATGGAATTAACTTTAAATAATGAAATAAATAAAAACACTAACGAAAACCTAGAAGTTAAAAATTTTATGAAAGAACTTCAAAATGCATTAGAAAAAGGAAATAATACAACACCAACCTTAACAACAGAGTTTTTAAACGAAATAAGTTTGGCTAAGAAATATAAAGATAAATTAAATGATATTATTGTGAATAACATGAAGAATTTATCTTACGAATATGATTTTTTATATTTTGATTATGATAAAGATAAAACTAAATACTATTTTGATCTTTATTCAGAAGGAGAAATAGAACGAGAATATTTATCTAAAAAAGATGATAAAGATATGGAATTAAGAGAAGGGACTTTTTGGAAGATTTGGGACAAAAACCATGTATTAGAAGAAGAAGGTTTAAAAGATAATGTAAAATTTAATACGGAATATGACTTAGAAAATTTAGGCAGAAAGTAGGTAATGATGAAAAATAATTACAATGAAGAAGTAAATAAAATAGTTAACAATTGAGTAAAGAACATAAAAGAAACTAGCAAAATTCTAAATAACGATAAACCTATATTTAAAAAAGAGGATTATAATTTAACTGAAGGAAAACTCCTATATTTTGATATAGATAAATTAGAAAGAGCAACAGGAGCAATGGCTATTTTAAGTAAAAATACTATTCCTTTAGTTATAAAAAAGAACTTAAAATATCCTAATCCTTATGGGTGGAATAAAAATCTAGAAAATAAAAATGTGTTTGAAAGATGTCATATAATCGCATATAGTTTATTTGCAAGATTTGCTGATAAGAAAAATATTTTTATAGGGACTAATTTTTTAAATACTAGTGTAATGGCAAAAATAGAAAGAAGAGTACGCAATTACATTATGGAAAATAATGTAAAAGTTTTATATAAAGTTACTATTCGATATAAAGGAGTAGATCAAATTCCAACAGGAATTTTGATTGAAGCTGAATCCTTAGATGATGATTTTAATGTCTGTGAATTTTGCTATAATGTTCAAAAAGGTGTAAAATTTAATTATAAGGACGGAACAATAATTGAAGATACTAGAATTAATTCAATTAGAAAAGCAAAAAATTTACTAAATAAAAAAAGCAATTTAAATATAATAAAGAAAACCAAAGAACAAACAAAAGACTATATTATAGACAGAAAGAAACTACAATTTCATTTAAAGAATGCTAATTGTAAAAAGATAGACAATATTGGATTAAAATTTTTAAATGAAACAACTGCAACAAGAACAGAATTATTAAAAGTAGATTTAACTTCTTGCAATTGCTGTAACGAAAATTAAAGAGGTACAAGGTTATGGAAGAAATAAAAAATATTTTATTATCATTGATAGCTAATAATGAAAACGAATATGTTGAATATAAAGAAGCCAAAAACAATTTTGATTTTAATGAACTTGGAAGATATTTTTCAGCATTAGTAATGGTGCAAATCTTCAGGGAAAACAATATGCTTGGCTTGTATTTGGCGTTAGCGATAAAAATCATGAATTTGTAAATAGTAACTATAGAAAAGGCTCTGATTTAAATGGTTTAAAAAATGAAATAATAAAATTTACTAACGACAATTTAACATTTTTAGATATATATGAATTTGAAATTAATAATAATAGAGTAGTAATGTTTAAAATTCCTGCTGCAATAGGAGTTCCTACTACTTGGAAAAGGATTGCTTATGATAGAGTTGGGCAAAATTTAAATATTTTAAATGATGTTAAAAGAAACACAATCTTATCTACAGTTAATATTGATTGGTCAAGACAGATTATAGATGGACTAACTGTTAATGACTTAGACAAGAATGCAATTTTAAAAGCCAGAGAACAATTCAAAGAGAAAAATGAGAATAAAGAAATTGCAGATGAAATAGATAGCATGGATGACTTAACTTTCCTAAATAAAGCAAAAGTATTATTAAATGGAAAGATTACTCGTGCTGCTTGGATTTTATTAGGAAAAGAAGATGTTAATACTGCTGTTGATAGTTGTATACCATTTATAACATGGAAATTACAAGACGAATCTGGTGTCGTAGATTATGAGCATTTTACAATTCCTTTTATATTAACAATGGAGAAAGCTACAGATAAAATAAGAAATTTAAAATATAGATATATACCTAGTCAAACAACTATATTTCCAGAAGAAGTTGATAAATACGATACTAGTATTATAAGAGAGTTAGTTAACAATGCTATTGCACATCAAGATTATAGAGTTTCTGGAAGAGTTAATATTATAGAGATGAAAGACAAGGTTGTAATTGTAAATGAAGGAAACTTTATTCCTCAAAGTGTAGATAACTTAATTGTAAATGATGGATATATTCCGCCATATTACAGAAATACATATTTAGCACAAGCAATGGTTAATTTAAATTTAATTGATACTGCTGGAATGGGAATTAAAAGAAGTTTTGAGAAATTAAGAGAAAGATATTTTCCTATGCTTGATTATGATTTTAGTGAAAGAAACAGAGTAAAAGTTACAATATATGGAAAAATTCTTAATGAAAAATATACAAGCATGTTGTTTGAAAACAAAAATTTAAGTTTAGAAAAAGTTATGTTGTTAGATAGAGTTCAAAAAAATATAGCAATATCTAAAGAGCAATCAGATGTTCTTCGCAAAGAATATTTAATTGAAGGTAGATATCCAAATGTATATGTTTCAAAAGGTATCTCTGAAATTATAGATGATAGAGTATCTTATACTAAAAAATCTGGATTTGATGATCAATACTATAAAGATTTAGTTTTGAAATATATAAAAAATTTTGGAAGCATAACTAAAAAAGATTTAGATGAATTGCTAATAGATAAGTTACCAGATAGTTTAAATGAAGAACAGAAAAAAAGAAAAATTAGATATTTAGTGAATGAAATTTTAAATAAAAAAGAACAGAAAATAAAAAATATTGGAACAACTAGATATTCAGTTTGGACTTTAAAATAAAAGTTGAGCCAAAGTTTAGCCGAAATAGAGCCGAAGTTTAGCCGAAAAAATAAAAATAGGAAGGAATTTTTATATGGAAATATTAAATAGTTGGTTATTGTATGTAATATCATATTTAATTTTAGCAACAGCGTTTACACAATTTTATAAAATTGCAACAAAAACTCTAACAAAAGCAGGAGCTTTAACTGTTTTATTAGAGTTTATGGCAGGAATTATCATATTAATTTTATGCCCATTTTTTGAAATGAAATTTCCTACAGATATACGAGTTTATATATCGTTAGGATTTGCAATTATTTTTTATGCTATTACAGACAGACTAAATACAACTGTAAGAAAAGAAATAGAAGCATCAACATTTAGCATATTAAAGCAAATATCAACTGTATTTATGATAATTGCAGGAATATTATTCTTTAAAGAACCTTTTTTATGGAATAAAATTGTAGGTGCATTATTGATTGTTTTTAGCAATATTTTGATTTTCTATAAGAAAGGCAAATTTAAATTTGATAAATATGTATTATTGGGTGTTTTATCTAATCTATCTTTTTCTATAGCTATGTTTTTAGATGTAAGTATCTCTGATAATTTCAATTTACCGATATATGTAGCAATTACTTTAATAGTTCCTGCAATATTAATTTTTATATTTGATAGAATAAAAATTTCAGAGATAAAAACAGAGTTTAAAAATGGTAATAAAAAGGCTATGATAATTACTTCAGTTACGTGGGGACTAAGTATATTTAGTCAATTAAGAGCATATCAGCTAGGAAAGGTAACAACAGTAGCTCCATTATGTGCATTAACAGTTATATTGAATGTATTAGTTGGTTATTTATTTCTAAAAGAAAAAGATAGCTTATGGAAAAAGATAATTGCTGCTATGTTAGTAATAATAAGTGTTATTTTGATAAAGATTTAATAAACTTACCTATTCTAATGATTGTTCTAAAAGTTAGAGTAGGCAAGTTTAATTTTATCTATTTCTAGCTTTTTTCTTTTTATCTTCTTTTATGAGTTCTTGAGCCTTTACCTTAGCTTGTTTGTGTTCAATATATTCTTTTCTTAATTTTTTAAATCTAATAACACACCTACCACAAATATTAGTATGATTATTGATAGTTGCTATCTTTTCAGATAGTAAATTAATTTGTACTTTAATTTCTACTTTTTGTGTTTTATTAGTAGTTTTATTATATTTTCGCCATAAGTTTTCTCTTTGACTTTTGAGTTCTGGAAGTTTATTATCACATACGGTTTGATACTCTTTTATTTCTTGTATAGTTTTAAAATTATTCCTAGCTAAAAAGTTTAGTTCTTCAAATATTCTAGCATTTTCTTTCTTTTGCTTAAAATATACAGGTGTTAATTCTTTATATTCGTTTTTAGCAGGTAGTTTTCCAAATTTATATAAATAATGAACATATAATCTGTAAAAAGAACTTGTTTTTAGCAAATAATTATTTATTTTTAGACCTTTATAAACTTTTCTATAATACTTCTTTTTAAAATTAGCAATAGGCAATTTTTCTTTGTTTTTATAATAAATTCTTTCTTTAATACTACTTAAAGAATAGTTTTCTCCAAATGCTCTTTTCAATCTTATATTTCTTGAAAAGTAGGGGGATTTTACAGTAAAGTATTTTCCTTTATCATATATTTCATAACCTTTAGCATTTAGTACAAATTTAAAGTCAGAATACTTTTTAACGGAGTTATTACCTCATCTATATCATTTCTTATCTTTTGCATTTTTTCGTTACTACGATTAAAATTATCAATTCTTTTGTTTCTAAAAAATTTTTCTTGTTTAGCTTTTTCTGTTTCTACAATAGACAATCCATATTTTAAACATAATCTATCTGAAGTATCTCGCATTAATGCAATTTCTTCATTACTATTATGATATTTTTTGCCATCTACAAATGAAACGGAATTTAATATCATGTGATTATGCACGTTTTCTTTATTTATATGCGTACAAATGATTACTTGATATTTATCTCCCCATAGTTCTTCAGCAAGTTCTTGACCAATTTTATTTGCTTTCTCTGGTGTTACTTCATTTCCTTTAAATGATTGAATTATATGATAACCCAATGTCTTATTTTCTTTATGAAAAAATTTTTTAGTAAGTGCAATTTCCTCATAAGTAGTTTCTACAGAACAGTTTATACTGGATACTAAAATTCCATTATCAGTTTTATCTCCATTTTTACCATAATTTATAACTGCTTGCAAATTATTTTTGATTGTTTTTATTTTCATAACTGCCATAGATAAACACTCCTTTTTTATTCTCTTGAATATACTTTCTTTTGAAATTTTAAAATAAATTGTGGAATAGTTTTCTTTATATATTCTAAATCTTCATCTTTAATACATCTTGCCACATTTACTACTCTTGCAATTTGGTTTATATTATTTGCTATGCCACTTATTTCTCTTTGGAAAGTTTTAATTTCTTCAGTAGGTTGCTCTTTTACTTTATAACCTTTAATGCAACTTCTTAAAAATTCTGATTCAGTTAATCCAGATTTATCTGCTTTTTGTTTCAATAATTTATTCTCATTTGTATCTAACCATAATTGTTTTTTGATTGTTCTTCTTCTCATAATATCGTTTCTCCTTCCATAATTTATAAAATTTTTATAAGGGGTTTGGGGAAGAAATTCCCCATTTAAAAATTTCAATTTGAAATTTTAGGTTTGTATTTATACGGGAGTATAAATGCGTCGCTTGCTTTTAATATTCTAACAAGTAAATTTTGCGTGTTTTTAATCTTATTCTCTTAAAAAATAAACAAAAAAAGAAGAAATCTATTGAAAAAATCTCTTCTTAATTTTTGTAATTTTAAGGTAATTTTAAGGTAATTTTAATCTCTTATTATTTCGATATTTTTATTATATAAACGTGCATTTTTACAACCTAATAAAAATAATTCTTTTTCTTCAAAGCCTAATATATCAATATAAATTGATATTAACTTTTGTAGCATTTTACATTCTTCTTTGCTTAGTTCTAGTTCAAGTTGCTCTTCAAAAATTAATTGCAAGTTGGGAAAATCTTTTAAAATTTTATAATATTCATCTGTCAATTTTTTATATTCTAAATCTTTGCTTTTTAATTCAATTCTCATATTATCTATTAAGTCGCTAAACTCCGATAAATCTATATTATATAATTTCTTTTCTTTCATAACACTTACCTCTTTTCTAAACATAAATTAATTCTCTAAATATAATTTCTTCTACACGGTTTTTAATATTATTCATGGAGCTAACCCATTCTAATTGATTATTTGCTTTTAATTCTTCAGTTATATTTTCTTTCTTTGCAAATTGGTTCATTAGTAAATTAAATCTTTCGTTTGCTGTTTTATCTATATCCAA
Source organism: uncultured Clostridiaceae bacterium (assembly GCA_948469815.1). Taxonomy (GTDB): domain Bacteria; phylum Bacillota; class Clostridia; order TANB77; family CAG-508; genus CAKPSH01. The sequence continues at coordinate 11,730 of CAOKMR010000054.1, forward strand.
TAAATGACTTCTCAATTTGTTTTCAACCCACAGGATTGTATATTCTATTTTCTTATGCTCTAATAAATACTTTAATCTTAACTTTCCATATTTACCAAGTTCATTAGCTTTTATACTAGCTGAATCAATTAAATTAGGGTAGTAATAATCGCCTTTTCTTATATATTCAATTCCAGTTTTCTCATCAATAAATCTTTCTTTTAATTCTATATTTTCCATATTCTAAAATCTCCTTTATTAAATTTTTAACATTTATTTGCATATAAAAAATCTAAATTTTCATAGTGCCTTTGTTCGTAGTTTTGAAATAAACTATTAAACTTTAAAATATCTGATTTTTTAAATGGTGTGAACTCATACATCTTTGACCTCCCTCTATTATAAATTTTTCTAATTTGTTCTAGAATTTTTCTAGAAAATAATCTTTAAATGCTTGATATGACAAGGTTTTGTTCTTCGTAAAATTTTCTATAACAATTTACTTTGAACTTTTTTCTGTTCTAGAACATTTTTCTAGAACAAAATTTAAGGATTAAGAGGGAATTTAGAAGACTGAAAAAAGTAAAAACACATTATTCCAATCTCTTGAAATAATGTGTTTTTAGCACTCTTGATATAATTTTCGTCCTTTTGTAGTTTCCTACAAAATTATGATTTTATGGTCGAGGTGAGTTGCTATCGCCTCGCACTATTTTCTTTGATATTTAGCACTTT
>CAOKMR010000055.1 GCA_948469815.1 uncultured Clostridiaceae bacterium
TTAACATAAAAATTTATAATAAACACAAACCTAAATTTCTGCAATTGGGCACATTGCATGTGCCCCTACGATATTATTCATCATTATCATTCATTATTCATTGTGATTTTATATAATAAAATGACCCCTACAAACCCCAATTTAAGTGTGTGCCAATTTCTTAAAAAATGGAAAAGGAACCGCCCCAATGTGCATAAAATAGATAGCAAAATCCATAGGCAATTAAGTGTACCTATGGATTCTTGTTTAAAAAAACATTTCATATTTATGTAAATTTCAATATTTATTATTCCCTTTCTTATATCTATTCAATATGCTTTATATAGTTATATTTATTATTTCCTGTATTAAATCCACATATTGATTTATAATTGCAGTAGTCACATCCTGTTTTTTTATTTTTGTAATATGGCTTTATGTCAATATTTCCTTCAAATATTTCTTTTGCAATTTGTTTTACTGTTTTTATTGTATTGTCTTGCAATTGTTTAAATTCTTCTATGCTTGCACATGATGATTTTGTTTTACTTATATTTTCTTTACTGTCTATATATACTGGTACAATGTTTGAAGCTCCTTTTTCTAAGTCTTTGTCCATTTTTCTTATTATGTTTATGTCCGATATTATTATCCCTTTCATCTTAAATTGCTTTTTTATTTGTTCTTCTATATCTTCTTTTGTGGTATTTCTGTCTGCTTTTATAACAGGTTCTATTAAGTTAAAGTATAATACTCCCGCTGGCATAAAGTCTTCTATTTTAGTTACTGCATCCATGTATGTTAGGAGTTGTATTTGTAATCCTGCCATAACTTCATCTAGGTTTATATCTTTTACTGATGATTTATAGTCTATTATTCTCACATATTTTCCGTCATTCGTTTTTAGTACATCTACTCTGTCTATTTTTCCTGTAATTTCTACCTTTTTGCCATTATCTAGTTTAATCTCTATGGCTGGATACTTTCCAACTTTTCCAAATTCTATTTCATGTCCCCATATCTCAAAATCACTTTTTTGTATACTTTCTACTATGTATTTCATTGATTTTAGCAGTACTCTTTTTAGTCTTGAGGTAAGTGTTCTAAATTTTGCACTACTTGTGAATATATAGTTTTTGTTTAGTTTCAATTTTTCTTCTATTATTTCTTTTACTATTCTTTCTAGCTCTTCTTCTGTTATTTCTTTTATGTCTATGTTTTCATCTTGTATTTTTCCAAAAAAGCTGTCTATTGTATCATGCATAAATGTTCCTGTATCTATATTTTGAATTTGGAATGTGTCTTTTTCATTTATGTTTAGTCCATATTTTAAGTAAAATGAAAATGGACATTTTCTATATTGTTCTAGTCTAGATATGCTTGTAAATATTGTGTCTCCATACATTTTTTCTAAGTTTTCTTTTGTTATTTTTTCTGGCTGATTTGTATAGTTTTCTGCTTTTATTGCTTTTTCTAATTTCTCCTTCCATTCATTATCTTTAGAATAAATTTTATATACTTCATACCAAATAGGGTTTATTTCTTTTCCTTCACTTAAGTCTCTTAAGTTTTTTAATAATTCTTCAAATGTTGCTTTTTTATTTGTTATTATATCTTCTTTTTTGATTATATCACTTTTTTCTTGTAAGTTATTAAACATCTTTTTTATCTTATAAATTAATGTTGATGGTTTTAGGGCATTTCCATCATTTGATGTAGATGAATATGATAAGTATAATTTTTGTTCTGCAGTTGTAAATGCTTTATATATATTGAAATTTTCTTCATATATGTTTTCTTTAGTAGTTTTTGCAAGACTAATTCCCTTTTCTTTTAAGATTTCTCTATCTGTATCATTTATAAAACCTTCTTCTTTGTTTGCACTTGGAAATATTCCATCATTTAGCCCTATAATAAATATTACTTTTGTCTTTTTACTTCTTGATCTATTTACATCTCCTATTACTACTTGGTCTATTGATGCTGGTATTGCTCCTAAATTGTTTTCACTAAAGGCTATTTTTAGTATTTGCGCATATTTTTCAAAACTTATCTCATCTTTTCCAAATATTAGTGTTATCTCATCTAATATTTCCATGAGTAAGTTCCATGATGATATGTATTCTGATTTTATTTGTTCGCTGTCTTTCAATTCTTCCCCTTTATTTATTAACTTTTCTTGAATATTATTGTCTATTAAGAATTGATATAATATTTTGGTTATTTGTTTTACTGTTTTTTTACCTTGTAATTTAGTCTTAAATTCTAATAGTGGCTCTACTATTAGTTTCCTTATTCTATTTAGTTCCAGTGTATCTTTTTCTCCTATTATCCAATCTTTACTATACCATTTATTATATTTTATTCCCCAATGTCTTGCATAATTTTCTATTTTGAATATTTCGTCTTCTGTTATGTCACAAAACCCCAGTTTTATATAGTTTATTACAGGTTCGTAATCCCAGTTTCTTGCAAAAATTTCTAGCATTGCTAAGACATATTTTATTAAAATGTTTTGACTTAAATCTTTCTTTTTGTCAATAAATATAGGTATATCATATTTATTAAATATTGCTTTTGCAAGGCTTGCATAATCATCTATGTTTTTGGTTATTATTGATATATCTTTATATCTAATTCCTTCGTCTCTTACTATTTCTACTATTTTTTGTGCTACATGTTCTATTTCTGAGTATGGATTTGATGATAAGAATAAATCTATGTTTTCTAAGCATGTTCTTTGAAGGGCGGACGACCAATGACCCCTACAATATTTTTTATATGGAGTTTTATATAGGTTTTCTTCTAAATGTTTTAATTCGTCATTTTTAAATCTATAACATTTATCTAAATATACTGGATTTTCTATTTGTATTCCATTATTATTTGCTAAGTTTACAATTTTTGCTACTGTTTTTTTATTCGTGTAAAATATATCGTTTTCTTTATTCTTACTTTCCAATAATGAATCTGTACATATTGTAATGTTTACTTGTTTTGCTACTTTTAATAGCTCTAACATTACTTTGTATTCCTGTGGCGTAAATCCTACAAATTCATCTATATATATTATTGTGTTTTCAAACATATTAGTATATGATAATTGATTTGCAAGTATTGTTAAAGTATCATTTTCATCTATAAAATTGTTTTTTATTCTTTCTTCAAATTTTTTATATATGCATAATATGTCTTGTAATTTACTTTTTAAGTATATGTCTTTTTCATCTTCTATTACTTTTTCTATATCTTCTAATTTTATCCAATGTGTTTTTAGTTCTGTGATAAGTCTTGATATAATTTCTACATTTTTAGCAGATTTTCCTAGTAATTTTAATTCTTTCTTATTCTTATCTAAAATGTCATATATTATCATTGATTTTCCATATGAAGATAAATCTGTTTTGGTGAGTCCACCAACTTCACTTTTTACTCTATGTGCCATACGATTAAATGTTAATACTTCTGCATTTATAACTGCTTCTTCCTTTATTGTTTCAAGTAATTTTGTTTCTAATGTAAAAGAAAATTGCTCTGGTGTTATAATGTATATCTTTTCTTCATTATCTATTAAATTACTAATTTCTTTTAATATATATTCACTTTTTCCTGTTCCTGATTTTCCATATATTAATCTTAAACTCATATACCTTGCCCTTTTCTATAGACTTTTAAATTATTTTAACATATTGCCAAATTTATTTTATATAAAGTACCACACGAAAACCAATACCACAACCAGAAACACTAGTTAAATTAGAACCATTGCGGTAACATGCTAGTTGAATAGAAGGTGAACCAATAAACCCTCCACCACGAATAATGTTGTATTGTACATTTATTTCGTTTCCATTTCCTTGTTTATATAATGATAACTCATCTGTCCATTCCCATATATTTCCTGCTACATCATATATATGATATTTCTCTGTTTGCCTACTTGCTCCTGTTGTTAATAACTCTCCATTGCTTGAACTATAACTACTTGTATTTCCTTGTTTTTCTCCTCCAAATGCATCTATATACCATATATTATTTCTATTATATGCCCTTGCCATTCTTCCTTTATACTCTATACTATTATCCATACAGTTTCCCCAGTTATCTGAATTGGTTAGGTCTTTTTCTGTTAAATTTGTTTTATCTACTATTTTCTTTAACATTACGTCCCACTGTGTCCCTGTTATTAATCCACTACTCACACTGTTTGTATTATACATATTTTTTGCATTTCTCTGTGACATATTCCAATCTATAAACATCCATGGTACAATTCCTGCCTTTGATTGTGGTATTCCATCTTTATTATACACTGGATTTGAACCTGTATGTTGTTGAGTTTGTGTAAATTCTGTTATTGTTTCTGCTAGTCCTGCTTCATATCTTCCTACATAAAATCCTCCATATTTTCTTATTTGTGGTAGTTCTGAGGTATAGGTTGTTTTATCCCAACCTGTATTACATAGTGTTCCTGCTGTTGAGGTTGTTCCTGTTGGCTTTTGTGTTGTACCATTCCACACTTCACTTTTTACATATTGCTCTTCTTCACATGGTATCCACACAAATTGATTCCCTTTTAAATTTCTATTATATTCCCATGTTGTTTTATCTGTTTGTCCATCATATTGGTCTTCCTTATTATCACTTATTATTACTCCTGTACTTAAATTTCCCCCTACATAGTAAAATCCTATTGGCACTGGCACTGTGTCTCCATTTCCTACTGATATTGCTGTTACTGTTTCTATGTTCCAGTTTCCTTTTGGTTGCACAATTGTTCCTTCTGGTTGTGGAGTTGATGTTGTGTTTTCTGGTAAATTTTGGGCAGAGGTAGTGCTTTCCCCTACATCTTCATTTTCAATGTCTTTTGTGTATACTGCTAGTCCACTTGATATTAATGATTTTTCTGCTTCTATTTTTGCATTTTTTATTATTTTGTCTAATGATTTTCGTGTACTTACTATATTGCTTATTAATGTAACTACTAAAATAAATATTATTATTGCTGTTATAAATATTGCTACATCCTTTTTAGTTTTCAATAATTCTTTCATCTTTAATTTCATTCCTTTCCAAGTGCTGTTTTATTTTAGATATAAAACAACACGAAAACCTATACTTGGATGAGTGTAACTAACTAGATTATTTCCATGGCGATAACAGGCTGGTTGAATCTCATATCCCATGACACAATTACCACCACGAAGAACTCGGTATTGAGAATTTGTTTCATTTGCATTTCCAGCTTTAGATAATGATGCTTCATCTGTCCATTCCAGTACGTTTCCTGCTACATCATATATATGATATTTTTCTGTTTGTCTACTTGCTCCTGTTGTTAATAACTCCCAATTTGTATTAGCTTGTTTATATATACTTGTTTTTCCTTCTGTCTCTCCAACAAATGCTACTAAATTCCAATTATTTGAGTAATCTGCTTTTGCTATCCTTCCCTTGTATTCTATACTATTATTCCTATAGTTTCCCCAGTTTCCTGAATTCGTTAAATCTTCTTCGGTTAAATCTGTCTTTTCTACTATTCTTTTTAACATTACATCCCACTGGGTTCCTGTTATTAGTCCACTACTTACACTTTCTGTATTATACATGTTCTTTGCATTTTTCTGTGACATATTCCAATCTATAAACATCCATGGCACAATACCTGCTTTGGATTGTGGTTTTCCTTCTTGGTTATATACTTGGTTTGAACCATTATGCTTTTGTGTTGATGTAAATTCTGTAATTGTTTTTGCTAGTCCTGCTTCATATCTTGCTACATAAAATCCTCCATATTTTCTTATTTGTGGTAATTCTGAAGTATTTGTTGTTTTGTTCCATCCTACATTACATAGTGTTCCTAATGTTGATGTTGTTCCTGTTGGCTTTTGTGTTGTTCCATTCCATACCTCACTTTTTACATATTGCTCTTCTTCACATGGTATCCATACAAATTGATTTCCTTTTAAATTTCTATTGTATTCCCATGTTGTTTTATCTGTTTGTCCATCATATTGGTCTTCCTTATCATCACTTATTATTACTCCTGTACTTAAATCTCCTCCTACATAGTAAAATCCTATTGGCACTGGCACTGTATCTCCATTTCCTACTGATATTGCTGTTACTGTTTCTATGTTCCAGTTTCCTTTTGGTTGCACAATTGTTCCTTCTGGTTGTGGAGTTGATGTTGTGTTTTCTGGTAAATTTTGGGCAGAGGTAGTGCTTTCCCCTACATCTTCATTTTCAATGTCTTTTGTGTATACTGCTAGTCCACTTGATATTAATGATTCTTCTGCTTCTATTTTTGCTTCATATATTATTTTATCTAATGATTTTTGTGTACCTACTATATTACTTATTAATGCTACTGCTAATATCACAGCTATTACTATTAATATTGATAATATTATACTTTTCTTATTCATCTTATGTCCCTCTTTCTTTTTAAGCTTCTCTCTTCCAATAAAATAAATATTGTTGTGCTAGCCCTGCTAAATTTGAGTATTTATCTTTTGCTAATTTTTGTAATTGTCTTTTTGATACTTTTTCTTCGTCTTCTTGATGTATATATAATTCATTCATGACTCTTCGTACCCATACATCTATTGGAAATACCTCATATCTTTTTAAAGAGAATAATAATATGCAATCTGCAACTTTTGGTCCAACTCCTGGTAATGTTAATAGCTTTTCTTTGACTTTTTCTGTGTCTTGTTCATTTTCTAATTCTTCTAAAGTCATTTGTCCTTTTAAGAATATTTGTGTTGTTTCATATATTCTCTTATCCCTAAATCCTAGTCCTAATTTTCTTAAGTCTTCTATACTAGCTTTACTTAATTGTTGTATACTTGGAAATGTATAATATGTTTTTTCATTCCATTTAATTTCATTACCATAGTTTTTGCATATTCTATCTATTATTCCTTTTATCCTAGGAATATTATTATTTGCAGAAATTTCAAAAGATATTATTGTTTCCCATAAATCTTGATTTAAAATTCTGATTCCTTTTCCATAATTGATACTATTTGCTAAGTATTCATCTATATTTGCTAATTTATTTTTTATTTTGTCATAGTCTGTTTCTAAATCAAAATATTGTTTACATATCTCTTCTATATTTCCATTACATATACCTTTTAATATAATATCTTCTTTATCCTTTTTTACGTTCAAAACATTATTTCCAAATATACCTGTATATGAATTATCTTCTTCTTTATCCCATCTAAAGCATTGCCCACATTCAAATATGTGTTTTGGCTCAAATGATTTTACATTTTTTAATATATATTGTTGTTCTTTCATTTTTATTAATCATCTCTTTCTCTACTACTAAGAATTAATACTAATCTAAGTAAATTTAATATTGATGATATAAGGCTTGCGATATATGTCATTGCAGCAGCACTAAGAACCTTTTTTATACCATGTTCTTCTTCTGTATTTATTAATCCTAAATTAATTAGCTGTTCCTTTGCTCTTTTTGAGGCGTCTAATTCAACTGGTAATGTTACTAATTGAAATAATGCAGTTGCAAATAAAATTACAATAGATAGTTTTATGTATCCTGTAACGCCTGCAAATAAAGATACTATTAATCCAAAATATCCTAAATATGATATAAAGTTAACAATCGGAACTAATGCACTTCTGATTTTAAAAAAACTATAATCTTCTTTATCTTGTATTGCATGCCCACATTCATGAGCGGCTACTGCTATTGAAGCAATAGAGGTTCCATCATAAATGTCTGAGGATAGTTTTATTAATTTCTTCGTTGGATCATAATGGTCTGTTAATTTTCCATTTGTTTCATAAATACTAATTTGTGAAAGTCCATTAGAGTTTAAAATGTTTCTTGCTACCTCTCTACCTGTAATTCCTTTTATATTACTTATTTTCCTATATTTTGCATATGTTATGTCTATTTTTATTTGTGCATATAAAACTAAAATAAATCCTATTAATACCAGCAATATGGTTGTCATATTGTCGTATCTCATTATCCAATAATTCATTTTACTGTCCTTCTTTCTTGAAAATTAATAATATCTAATTTCTCTATCTGTTTGTTGTATTATATATCACTTTTTCTTTTATTTCAACTATTACGTCGCTAAAATTCTATTTCAATACATTCTGGTTCAGCACTAATGTACTATATAAAAATAAAACATCTTGATTTTTAAATTCAATATAATTATCTAATAAAGTGCTAGACATATATCTGAGATCTATTAATGTGATTTTTCGATAATTTTGTATTAATAGAGGAGCTAAACTGCTTCCATAAGAATCTCTAAATATTAATAGTTCTTTTTCATCATTTGCATTTGGATTTTCTATATAAATTAGTGGAGTTGCTCCTGATAAGTATATATCATATTTATCTTTAGAATTACTTTTATCATATATAGTTCCAATTTCCTCTTTTTCATAATTATATGTTTTACAGTTTTCTATTATTTCATTTGTTAATATATACATTTCATCTGGATTTACATTTACTCCTAATTGTCCATAATATGTACCATAAAATTTTCCTATATTTGTTTTTATATAATTTAGTTCTTCTATGTTTTCGTTTTCCATACTAGTTTGTATTTTTTTTACTACTTTTTGCAAATTTTCTTGTCTCCAATGTAAATCTGTTCTATAATAATCATTTAATTCTAAATCATCCCAAATGTCAATGTAGCACATATGTTCTAGCTTTTCTAATGCAATTTGCTTTAATCTATTATAATCAATTTTTAAATGTTCATCCTCTTTTAAGTAATAATTCTTATCTGGAATAATTGCATAATATACTTTCATGTTTTTCAAATATTTTTCATTTATTTCCTTTATTTTATCTACTGATTTATTTACATTTTCTTCTTTTAATGGATATTCCATTTTATAGATTGCTCCATTTTTCTCAAACATTCCATTGTTATCTTTTTGTCTTAAAATATTAATGCTAAAAAATGATTTTATTCCTCTAAATGTATCTCTTACTATAAATTGGTCTACTGCATACTTTTCTATACTTTTACTTACTTCTCCATCTATTGTTTTTTTTAATGTTATTTCTGGAAATTGTTCTAGTTTTCTTCTTTCAGTTATTGATATTACTTGGTCTTGTTTTAATATATTTGCTAAAAATAATATGAGCAATATTACAATAAATCCTATGGAAATAACAACATTTCTAGCTTTATCTTCCACTTTGATCCCCCTTAAAACCTAAAATATAAAAATGGACTAAATGAGCCATCTATAATATAGCTTGTACTTATGATTAAAATAAATAATAAAAATATCGGCTCTATGCAGTTGATAAATTTATGTATTTTTTTAGTACTGGCTATATTTTTTAATATTGGTGTAGAACCGATTATACTTATTAATATAATAATAAAATAACTTTTTAAGTAATATAAACTTTCTTTTGAAACAAATGATATATTGTTTACTCCAAATAGACCTCCTATGTTTTGGGAAATGATAGTAACATTGTCTCCATTGAATATAATAAAACTAATCATTACAATTAATAATGTATATATTCGTGCTAAAATTTTAGGTGTCTTTTTTAAAATTTTTCCTAAAAATATCTTTTCTATAATTAATAAAATTCCAAAATATAAACCCCATATAACAAAATTCCATGCAGCTCCATGCCATAAACCTGTTAATATCCATACAATTAATAAATTTCTAAGCCATTTTATATTACTAACTTTATTTCCACCTAATGGAATATAAACATAGTCTCTAAACCATGTACTTAAAGATATATGCCACCTTCTCCAAAAGTCTGTAATACTTGTTGCTATATATGGATAATTAAAATTTTCCAAGAATTCGAATCCTAGCATTTTACCTAACCCAATTGCCATGTCAGAATAACCTGAAAAATCAAAGTAAATTTGTAACATTCCCGAAATTGCATATAACCAATAATAAAGTATGCTAGTTTCATTGCTTCCTAATAATATAGTATTTAACTCTCCTAATACATCTGCAATTAACACTTTTTTTCCTAGTCCAATAATAAACCTTCTAACTCCTAAACTAAATTTTTCAATTGTATAGTTTCTTTTTTCTATTTGTTCTTCTATTGTGGTATATCTTACAATTGGTCCAGCTATTAATTGTGGAAATAATGAAATATACATTGCAACTTTTAAAATATTTTTCTGAACTTTTGCCTCTCCTCTGTATACATCTATTAAATAGCTTACCATTTGAAAAATATAAAAGGATATACCAATTGGAAGTGCTATATAAATAAAATGTATTTTATTTGATACTATTGAGTTAATGTTTTCTATAATAAAGTTAATATATTTAAAATACATAAGTAATCCTACTATAGTAACTATTGAGACTATTAAAAATAACTTTGATTGTTTTTTATACTTATCTATTAAAATTCCAAATATATATGTAATTATTATTGAACTTATCATTAACCATACATATTTAGGTTCTCCATAAAAATAAAATAATAATGATGCTATTAGCAATATTATATTTTTTAATTTATTTGGGACCATGTAATAAATCACCAAAGTAATTGGTAAAAAGTAAAATAAAAAAGTAATGCTAGCAAATATCATATTTCCCCCTTTTCCACTCTTAAAGTGTACTATTTTGCTTTTGCCGATTTAAGTTCCTGAATGTAAATGAGGAAATCTTAAAGGCAATAGCGATTATATAAAATATAATCGCCATCAAATAGATTATTTTCTATTTATACTGGCGATAGTTCTTATTTTAACTATTATATTAGTACATTTCTGGTGGTAATTCTATTTCTTCAGTTTTTTCATATTCTTGTCCTACTGTTTCAACTAATGTCTTAAATTTTTCATATATTGGCTTTGCCACTTGTTCACTAGACATAACAAGACATACTACATTTCCACTACTTGTTGTGTACACTTTTTCTGCTGAAACACATATCCATTTTCTATAGTCTACTTTATCTTTTATTGTTTCTGCAATTTTATTGGCATTTACTCCTTCTTTTACTGTTAAAAGTACAAATGAATATGCCTGAGAACTAATCATTGGTTCTGATACAACAAGATATTCTAAATCATTACCATTATCAAGCCCAGTATATGATTTTACCATTACATCATCTTTTATATCTATTACTTGGGTTTGAACACTATCTGGTATCAAATTTTCTTGACCTTCATATACTTTATTAATTAAGCCTTCTAATTCTTCTGCACTGTTAATTGTTTCTATTTGTTTCTCATCTTTTGGTTTTGTTAAAGTAACTACAGCTAAAACTACTACTATTACAAGAATTATTGATACTATTGTTAAGATAATTTTAGTTGATTTATTCATATTTCTCTCCTCTCTTTTGATAATTTATTTATATTATAATTTAAAAACAGTTAATTATCAACTGTTTTTATAAATGTCCTTTTATTTCTATGCATATTGTAAATTTTTCTCTTGTTTAATCTTTGACAGATGGACGCCCAAATGGCGTCCATTTAATTATGTTCCTATTTCACAATATATTGTTGTTCCACTATTTATAGTAATTCCTTCTTTTGGAGTTTGATTTGTTATTATCATTTCTGAAAGATCTACTCCTTCTTCTACATTTATTTTCATTTGTAACCCTAAGTCTTTTAATATCTTCTCTGCCTCTTTTACATTTATGTTTGTAATATTAGGTACTGTTACCTCTGTTACTTGTTCTAATTCTTCTGCTTTGTCTTTTTCTAATTCTAAGTATGGCAAAACTTCACTTAATATTTGCGAACCAATTGGTGCTGCTACACCTCCTCCTTGAGTAATTATAACAACACAAAAACTATCAAATCATCATGTTCTTCTATGAATTCGTTTAATAGCGTTTTCTGGCTTGTTACACTATTACTTTCTTGTTTCTCTTTTCCGATTGTCTTCGTCTTCTTGTGAAAGCCTTATATATACTGCTACTGACCATATTTTCACTTTATCGTTATTTGAATTTTCTGAAGAGTATTTTGATTTTCTACCAGCCAATAACATTTACCTCCCTTCTCTTTTAATGTAACGTGCTCAATAAGAATTGTCAGCCCATTTTATTCTTTTGTTTTAAAATATTTAACATACACTCATCAATTCTCTTATTATTTTTAGAATAATTCATTTCTACATTTATATTTCCAACTTTTAATTCATATACTTTTCCTTTATTCGATAGATGTTCTATAATTTTAGGTTTTCTATTCAAATTCATTTTCCTTTCAAATTTCTTCTTTTAATTTTATTGTTCTCTATAAGGTATATGTCATCAATTTATAAAAAGTCGGAAATTTTTATAAATTTTCTTAAAGTTTTTTCATAATGTATATGCCATTACAAATTTAAAAAGGTATAATTTTTAGAAAAATTGCATAAAAAATAAGAAAAATCGTTGATTTTTCTTTCTAAGAGTTGCTAACGCAACTC
>CAOKMR010000056.1 GCA_948469815.1 uncultured Clostridiaceae bacterium
GTATAATTATAATTCTCTACAATTTTTATCCTCCCTACAAACACAAATTTATATAATAAAACCATTATCCATTAATATTAGGTATAGTACTACTCCTACAAGCAAGGATAGTTGTAAGAGAATCACCAAGCTGAGTAAAAACAGCAGAAAGAATAGACAATTCATCATCAGTAGAGTTATCAGCAATTAGACAAGATAAAGTTGAAATCAAAGTAACCAATTCACAAGAACTCATAAGAAATCTCCTAATATATATATGATATATAATATGAAGCGGAAGCATAAAATGAGACTATTATTATTCTCACAAATGTGGAAATAATAATAGTCCCATTTTCTATATCAAACTATGCATTTTTTGCGATTTCTGCTAATTTTGTAAAAGCAGAAGCATCTGTTACAGCTAACTCAGCAAGCATTTTTCTATTAATCTCAACATTAGCCTTTTTTAATCCTGAGATTAATTTGCTATATGTTAAACCATTCATTCTTGCAGCAGCATTAATTCTTGTAATCCATAATTTTCTAAAATCACTCTTTTTATCTTTTCTACCAACATAAGCATACATACCAGATTTCATAACAGCTTGTTTAGCATTTCTAAATCTATAATGTTTTGCTCCATAATATCCTTTAGCTCTTTTCAATACTTTTTTATGTTTTTTACGAGTGATAATCGCAGTTTTAACTCTTGCCATATTAAATTCCTCCTAAATTATTTTTCATATTTAATACAATTTTTTATGATGTAAATCAAATTGGAAAAGAATAACTATTATTTTTCAATTTTAATTACCATATGGTAACATCTTCTTAATACCCTCTACGCAAGATTTATCTGCGTAAGCGTTTTGAATTTTACCTGATTTCTTTTGTCTTGTAGTTTTATTAGCTAAAAGGTGTCTTCTGTTAGATTTTGTTCTCTTAACTTTACCAGTAGCTGTAAAATGATATCTTTTTGCTGCTGCTTTGTTAGTTTTTAATTTTGCCATGAAAATTCACTCCTTTTAAAATTTATTTTTATAATTAGTTAAGTAAAGTTGTTTATTTAGGTTGTAAAATTATAAACATATTCTTACCCTCTAATAAAGGTTTTTTCTCTGGAACAGAAACCTCAGAAAGTTCTTCAATAAATTTATTTAGAATATTCTCACCAAGTTTAACATAATTTAATTCTCTTCCACGGAAGCGAACTGTAATTTTAACTTTAGAGCCCTCTTCAATAAACTTCTTTGCATTTTTACACTTGAAATTAAAATCATGTTCTTCAGTATTTGGAGTAATACGTATTTCCTTAATTTCAAAAGTTCTTTGCTTTTTCTTAGCTTCTTTCTCTTTTTTAGCTTGTTCAAACTTATACTTTCCATAATTCATTATTTTGCAAACTGCTGGTTTATTATTTGGAGCTACTAAAACCAAATCTAAATCCTTTGAACTTGCTAAATCCAAAGCAGCATTTGTTTTCATAACACCAAGTTTTTCACCATCATCAGAAATAACTTGAACCTCGCTAAAACGAATCTGTTCATTAATTAGTAATTCTTGTTTTATAAAAAACACCTCCATATGTTTTATAATAATTAAAAAGACCTGTCATAAGACAAGCCAATCCACATAATAATAGATAATAAAATATCAACCTTTTTCCATAAGATAAGGTGAGAAGTGGATGACTTCTTCTTAATGATTTATTAATCAACAGATAATATATTACAATAAATTAAAAAAAAAGTCAATAGTTTTATTGACTTTTCTTAAAAAATGTATTAAAATATTACAGTATTGTAAAAATATGTTTTAATTAATAGAACTATTTTCCGGTAGTTATAGTTTTAAAGATTAGATACATATATTAATTATAGAAATGAAATGGAGGATTAATTACCATGAATAACACAACATATAGTGTAAAGAAAAGTGAAATCGAAAGTAAATGGTATATAATTGATGCAGAAAACAAACCACTAGGTAGAGTAGCAACAGAAGCTGCAAAATTATTAAGAGGAAAACACAAACCAACATTTACACCAAACTTAGATGTTGGAGATCATGTTATAATAATTAACTGTGACAAAATAAAATTAACAGGAAATAAAATGAATGACAAAATCTATAGACATCATTCAGGATACATTGGTGGAATGAAAGAAATGACAGCAAAAGACATGATGGAAAAAAGTCCAGAAAAAGTAATGATGCTTGCAATAAAAGGAATGTTACCACACAACAGTTTAGGAAGACAACAAATAAAGAAAGTAAGAATATATGCAGGAAGCGATCATGAAAACCAAGCACAAAAACCAGAGATGTGGAATTTCTAATAAATTAAAAAAAGAAAACAAACCTAATATATAAAAATAAAAAAAGTAGGAGGAAAGTTAAATGGCTAAAGCAAAATCTGAAAATATAGTATTTTGTGGAACTGGAAGAAGAAAAAGTTCAATAGCAAGAGTAAGACTTACAGAAGGAACAGGAAAAATAACAATAAATGGTAAAGATATTGAAGAATATTTAGGATTAGACACTTTAAAAGTAATAGTAAAACAACCATTAGTAGTAACAAATACAACAGACAAATATGATGTCGTTTGTAAAGTAATTGGAGGAGGAACAGCAGGTCAAGCAGGAGCAATTCGCCATGGAATAGCAAGAGCATTAAATGAAGCAAATGCAGAATATAGACCACTATTAAAAACTAATGGATTCCTAACAAGAGATTCAAGAATGAAAGAAAGAAAGAAATATGGAATGAAAAAAGCAAGAAAAGCGCCTCAATTTAGTAAGAGATAATTACAAGCCCATTTGGGCAGAAGGCGGGAAGTCTATATATAAAGCGGTAATCATTGGTATTACTGCTTTTCTTTTATAAAAGTCATTAAAAATTGATATAAATGAGATGATAGTAAGAGCAACATATGTGTTAATCTCAGTATAAATAATGTGGCTAAATTTTTATCCATACATTACCCAAAATTACTCAAAATGATGGACTTGCTACTTGTTTTAGTGCATTAGTATGTATTTCTGACATATTATTAAATTGTTTAAGATTATACTCAATATCTTCTCTAGTATGGGGTGCTCTTAATAATTTTGTCCTTTTAGCTACATAATTATTAGATATGTAATAGTTACTTGTTAAAAATACTTTATTTCTTTGTAGTAATATTTCTATAACTTTAAATAACTTTTCAATATTTCTACTTGTGTGTTTAAAGCAAGCTGTAAAAAAGTATTTTGCATTATTTGTATTTATAACTTGGTTAATAATAGACAATAATTCATCACTAAACATAGGACTAATACCACTTTGATGATCAACATGTGAAATAACATCTTTTAAGTGACCATTTTTTGATTCTTTTAAATTTAATAATGATATTGGATTATAATCCTCTATCTTATCATAATATTTATCTTGGCCTGTACAAAATGCAAGTTCTTCTAACGCTTGCCACGCTAATTTGTATGTATTTGATACATTATAATATATGTCATTACAATTAGAATAATCTAATTTTTCTGATATTTTTCGTAAATTTAACGAATTAAAATAAATAATAGCATTCATTGTAATATCTTTAACATCTTCATCAAGAATACAAGATTCTAGTCCTGCTTGCTTAAAATCTACACTTGCTATTGTCTCTAATAAACTATTTCTAATAGTAACTACTACAAAACATTTTATTTTTTGACTAGCAACTTGAGGTTTATAAAATTTTCCCTCTTCTAACCCTAGCAGTAAAATTACTTCCCTAAATTTAGAATCACCCCAATGCTTTAATAAAGAATATATTCTGTTTCTTATATCAGATATAATTATTTCTATATAACTTCTATCCACATTTAAATTGATTAATTTAGTATTTAAAATATTATCTAAATAATATGATATTTCATCTTTTTCCATAAATAATTTCTCCATATAAATCTGTTATATTATATCTCATTTTGGGTAATAAGTCTACATATTTTTTAGCATCTTTTTACATTTTTCTGCTTCTTCTTTATCATTAAATCTAAAATAATATGCTACTTGATTTAACTTTATATTATCCTCTTTTTTAAAAATAGTTTTTACTTTACTATCCATAATACCACTCCTCTTATTATATATATGCGAGAATTGCAAATTTATAAATAAAATATAACCCTCTTTGTCTTTATAAAAATGTAGGGGCACATTGCATGTGCCCAATATGTATTTTTAATGAATAATTAATAATGAATGATTAATGATGAATAATAAATGTAGGGGCTTAGGCAGCACCGTGCCCATTGAAATAGGCAAAAATTATAACATTTAACACAATAATAAAATTATTGAATATATGGTTTAATATTAAAATCACATAAAATTTATAATTATCTATTTGGGCACGGTGCGCCGTGCCCCTACAATGGTATGCAATAATTTATAATTAATATTAATGTTTAAAATTCTTAATTTCAATGGGCACATGCAATGTGCCCCTACAATAAAATGTGATTAATATAAATGTTTAAATGTTTGTAATTTCAAGGGCACGGTGCGCCGTGCCCCTACAATGGATTGCAATATTTTATAATAATAATGTCTAGATTTATTTTCATCCTCCCCCATAAACACAAATTTATATAATAAAACCATTATACAGTAACATAAAAAATGGCTAATATCTAAAAACAGTTGCAGTCATAAGTTGAATGTGATAAAATGAGCTAGTAAAGAGAGGTTATAATATGGAGTTAGTAGACTTTAGTAATGCAAAAGAAATATATCAAAAATATGGAGGAGCAGGTAAAAAAAAGACACTAATTTTAGATAACATACAATACTTAATAAAATTTCAAAATCCCGTAAGAAAAAAAGGAAAGAATATAAAAATATCATATGTAAATAGTGTTTATTCAGAATATATAGGAAGTAAGATTTTTAAAAGTGTAGGAATTTCAACACAAGAAGTTATATTAGGAAAATATAATGATAGAATAGTATGTGCATGTAAAGACTTTATAGTAGAAAAAAATACACCAATTAATAAAACTGTAGGAGAAATTAAACTTATAGAATTTGAAGAATGGAGTAAATCACATGAATTGGACAATACATTAACAACAGACATAGAAAGCATTTACCAAACAATTGAAAATGTATCAGAATATGTATCAAAAAGCTTTAATGTAGAAACAATCAAAGAAAAATTTTGGGAGATGTTTATAATTGACTTTTTTATAGGAAACACAGACAGACATAATAATAACTGGGGATTTATGTATTATGAAAATCAAGAAGATAACACATATATAAACATGGAATTTGCACCAATATTTGACTGCGGAAGTTCATTAACACCAGTACTTACAGATGAACAAATGGAAGCAATACTAAATAATACAGGAGAATTAAATAATTATGTAAAAAACGCATATTCTGCTATAACAGAAAACAATAAAAAAATACATTCATATGAATATATTAAATCTTGTAAAAATGAATATTGTAATGAGGCATTAAAGCTACTATTTCCAAAAATTGATATGGAATATATAAAAAGTATGATAAATGAAATGCCTATAAGTAATATAAGAAAAAAATTTTATATTATTATCTTGCAAAAAAGACATGAACTATTAGAAGAAATATATGAACAATAGGCAAGTAGAGTAGAATATATTAAAAGAAAAAGGAAAGGAAAAAGATAAAAATGAAAAACATAACAGTTAAAGATATTGTAAATATATGCAAAGGAAAATTAATATGTGGAAACGAAAATATAGAATGTAAAGAATTCAAAAAAGACACAAGGACAATAGAGACAGGAGACGTTTATGTAGGTATCAAAGGAGAAAACTTTGATGGAAATACATTATATGAAAAAGCCTTTGAAAATGGTGCAGAAGTTTGTATCATCTCAGGAATAGAAGCAAAAGAATATAAAGGAAAAACAATAATAAAGGTAGAAGACTCCATAAAAGCAATACAGGAAATAGCAGAATATAAGAGAAACTTATATAATATTCCAGTAATTGCAATAACTGGAAGTGTCGGAAAAACTAGTACAAAAGATATAATTGCAAGCATTATGTCAGAAAAATATAAAGTATTAAAAACAGAAGGAAACATGAACAACCATATTGGTTTACCAATGACAATACTAAAATTAAAAGAACAAGAAGCAATGGTAGTTGAAATGGGGATGGATCATGCAGGAGAAATAAGAGTTTTAACAAATATAGCACATCCAACCATGTGCGTTATAAGTAATGTAGGAAGTTCACATATAAAAACATTAGGATCAAGGGAGAATATCTTAAAAGCAAAATTAGAGATATTAGAAGGCGCAAGTAAAGAAGCACCAATAGCTATAAACAACGATAATGATTTATTAAACAATTGGATAAAAACAAACAAAACAACACATAAAATAATTACATATGGAATAGAAAATCAAAGTGATGTAATGGCAAAAGACATAGAAAGCTTTGAAGATAAAAGTATTTTTACATTAGAAATAAATAACAAAAAATACGCAAGTGCACAATGCCAAAAGTTAGAAATTCCAGTAGGAGGAAAACACTTTGTATATAATGCACTATCAGCGATATGTGTTGGACTAGAAAATAATATAGAAATAGAGAAAATAATAGAAGGAATAAAAAAAGTAGAACTTACAAAAAGAAGAATGGAAATAGTAAAAAGTGGAAATGGAGTAACAATAATAAACGATACATATAATGCAAATTATGAATCAATGAAAGCAGGGCTAGAATATTTACACAATGTAAAAGGAGATAGAAAAATTGCAATTCTAGGAGATATGCTAAACCTTGGAGACTTTGAAAAAGAACTACACGAGAAAATAGGAGAAGAAGTAGTAAAAAGTGAAGTATCAGTATTAATAACAGTAGGAGAAGCATCAAAAAATATTGTAAAAAAAGCACTAGAATTAGGAGAAATTATAAACCTAAAAATATGTGAATGTAAAACAAATGAAGAAGCAATAAAATTTGCAAAAGAAGAATTAAGAGAAGGAGACATAGTATTAGTAAAAGCATCGAATGCAATGCACTTTGATGAAATAGTAAAAGGCATAAAAATATAATTTGTTCAAAATACTTGATATTTTGAGCATTGTATTATAAAATGAGAAAAGAAGGGAGTCAGTAGTATGTTAGATAAAAAATATAATGCAGAAGAAAAAGAAAAGAAGTGGCTAGACTACTGGAAAGATAACAAAATTTATGAATTTAAAAGAAATGATAAAGAAGTATATTCAATAGATACACCACCACCAACAGTTAATGGAAAAATACATATAGGACATATATTCTCATATACTCAAACAGAAATGTTGGCTAGATATAAAAGATTAAGAGGATATAATATTTTTTATCCATTTGGATTTGATGATAATGGATTACCTAGTGAAAGATTAGTAGAAAAAGAACAAGGCAAAAGAGCTCATGAAATAGGTAGAGAAGAATTTTCAAAATTATGTTATGAAACTACTGATAAATATGAAGCTAATTTCCAAGAATTATTTAGTAAAATGGGAGTAAGTACAGATTGGGATATACATTATAAAACAGTTAGTCCTTCTACTATAAAAATAAGCCAAGCATCATTTTTAGATTTAAAAGAAAAAGGACATTGTTATCATAAAGAAAGTCCAGCATTGTGGTGTAACGAATGTTTAACATCAATAGCACAAGCAGAATTGGAAACAAAAACAATAAAAACTACTTTTAACTATGTTAATTTTAAAACTGTTGAAGACAATGAAGAATTTACTATTGCTACAACACGACCAGAATTATTACCTGCTATTGTTTGTGTGTTTGTTAATCCAGAAGATGAAAAGCATAATCATTTAATAGGAAAGACAGCACATATTCCAGTTATAGATGTAGAAGTTCCAATAATGGGAGATGAAAAGGTTGCTATAGATAAAGGTACAGGAATTGTTATGTGTTGTACTTTTGGAGATCAGACAGATATTGAATGGTGGAAAAAATACAAATTACCTTTAAAATATATATTCACAGATAATGGAAGAATAGCCCCTTCAGTTCCAAACTATGGTGGTTTAAAAATAAAAGAAGCAAGAAAACAAATAATTGAGGACTTACAAGCAGGTGGACATATAGTAAAAATAGAAGAACTAGAACACGAAGTTCAAACACATGAAAGATGTGGAAAAGAAGTGGAATATTCAGTAATGAAACAATGGTTTATTGATATAATGAATCATAAAGAAGATTTTATTAGAATGGGAAATGAAATTAAATGGCATCCTGCATATATGCACTCACGTTATGATGAATGGGTTAACAATGTTGCTTGGGATTGGTGTATATCAAGACAAAGGTATTTTGGAGTTCCATTCCCAGTATGGTATTGTAAAGAGTGTGGTGAGCCTATTTTTGCAAATAAAGAGGATTTACCAGTCAATCCATTAGTAGATTTACCAAAAGTTACAAAGTGTCCTAAATGTGGATGCAAAGAGTTTGAAGCAGAAACAGATGTAATGGATACTTGGGCAACTTCTTCAGTAACTCCACTTATCAATATGAGATATGGAGAAAAAGAAAACTATGAAGATATTTTAAAACCTATGAGTCTAAGAACAAATGCAAGTGAAATCATTAGAACTTGGGATTTTTATACAATCGTTAAAAGTTTTTATCATTTTGGACAAAGACCTTGGGATAATGTAATGATTTCTGGATTTGTTATGGCTAATAAAGGTGAAAAAATAAGTAAAAGCAAAGGTAATAGTAAACACGAACCAATGGATCTAATAAAACAATATTCTGCTGATGTAATTAGATATTGGGCAGGAACAGGTAGATTAGGAACAGATATTGTATTTAGTGAAGAAACATTACTTCGTGGAAAGAAATTAGTAAATAAGATATGGAATGTTTCTAAATTTATTGAAATGCACTTAACAGATTATGAAGATAAAGAATTTAATAATTTTGAATATGTTGATAAATGGATATTAGGACGTTTTCAAGAAATGGAAAAACAATTTATTGAATATTTAGAAGAATATGAAGTTGGATTAGCATTAAATATACTAGAAAAATTCTTCTGGGAATTCTGTGACAATTATATAGAAATTGTAAAACATAGATTATATAGACCAGAAGAATTTGGAAATATACAAAGATATAGTGGACAAAAAACAGTATACACATTGTTATATAAATTATTACAAGACTTTAGTATATTCTTCCCATTTATAACAGAAGAAATATTCCAAGAATTATATCATAATAATGCTTCTATTCATACTACAGAAATAAAACCTTTAGACTATAATTTTAATAAAGAAATTGAATTAGGAAATCAAATGATAGAAATTATAAGTCAAGCAAGACGGAGCAAAAACAAATAACAATGTATCATTAAAAACTCCTATAAAGAAATTATCAATAGGAGTAAATGAAGAATTAAAAGATGCTATAGAGAAATCAATAAAAGATTTTAAAGCTACTCTATTTATTGAGAATCTAGAAACAAAAGTAATTGATAAAGATTATGAAGTTTATGATATAGAATTAGATTTAGAAGAAAAAGAATAGAAAATGATTTATAAACACAAAGTATAAAAAGACCAAATTTGGAAATAATGTAAAAAGAAATAATTTCCAAAAGGAGGGTCTTTTTTTTATGATAAAAAAGGTAGAAATATGTGGTGTAAACACATCAAAATTACCCGTATTATCAAATGAAGAAAAGAATGAACTATTAAACAAAATAAAAAATGGAGATGAAGAAGCAAGAGAAAAATTTATACAAGGTAATTTAAGATTAGTATTAAGTGTAATACAGAGATTTAATGGAAGAGGAGAATCACCAGATGACTTATTTCAAGTTGGTTGCGTAGGACTAATAAAAGCGATAGACAACTTTGACATAAATCAAGAAGTGCAATTTTCAACATATCGGAGTACCAATGATAATAGGAGAAATAAGGAGATACTTAAGAGACAATAATCCAATAAGAGTAAGTAGATCTGTAAGAGACTTAGCATATAAAGCAATACAAACAAAAGAAGCAATAACAAAAGAAAAAGGAAGTGAACCAAGCATAGAAGAAATAGCAAAAGCAATGGATGTAGACAAAGAAGAATTAGTATTTAGTTTTGATGCAATACAATTGCCAATATCATTACAAGAGCCAATATACAAAGATGGAACAGAAAACATATTTGTAATGGATCAAATAAAAGACAACAAAAACACAGACGAAAAATGGACAGAAGATTTAAGTATAGCAGAAGCCATGAAAAGACTAACAAAAAGAGAAAAAGACATAATAGCAAGAAGGTTTTTTGATGGAAGAACACAAATGGAAGTAGCAGATGAAATAGGAATATCACAAGCACAAGTATCAAGACTAGAAAAAAGTGCAATTGCAAGAATAAAGAAAACATATAAATAAAACAAAAAGTTTTTGTATTACAAATACAAAAACTTGATTTTTTTGCAAAAATATTGTATTATAGAATGAGTGGAGGGAATGATATGATAGAAAGACCAGATTATATAAAAGAACTAATAAAATTTAAAGACAAAGAGCTCATAAAAATAATCACAGGAATTAGGAGATGTGGAAAAAGCACTCTAATGGAACTATTTAGAAATTATTTAATAAAAGAAGGAGTTACACAAGAACAAATTATAAGTATAAATTTAGAAGACTTAAGATATCACTTTATAAAAAACTATATGGATCTATACAATTATATAAATGAAAAATTATTAAAAGATAAAAAGAATTATGTATTTATAGACGAAATACAAACTATACCAAAATTTCAAAAAGTAGCAGATAGTTTATATTTAAATAAAAATATAGACTTATATATTACAGGTTCAAATGCAAACTTATTGTCATCAGAATTAGCAACTTTATTAGCAGGAAGATACATAGAAATAAAAATGTTACCACTTTCCTTTAAGGAATATAAAACAACAGTAGAGACAGAAGACTTAGAAAAGGTTTACCAAAAATATATATCTTTAGGATCATTTCCATATACAGTACAATTAGAAGAAGATGAAATTGGTAAATATCTAGGTAGTTTATATAATGATGTTATAATAAAAGATGTAATGATAAGAAAAGGAATAGCAGAAGAATCAATGTTAAAAAGTGTAGCTAATTTTACTTTAGACAACATTGGAAATATATTATCTACAAACAATATAGCAAATACTATGACAAGTAATGGTAGAGCAATAAATATTAGAACAGTAGAAAAATATCTAGAGGGATTTACAGAAGCATTCTTTTTATATAAAGCAACTAGATATGATATAAAAGGAAAGCAATACTTAAAAACAGGAGAAAAATATTATGTCTCAGATTTAGGAATAAGATACTTTATGCTTGGAAGGAAAATAGGAGATAGGGGACATATATTAGAAAACATTGTCTATTTAGAATTATTAAGAAGAGGATATGAAGTATATGTAGGAAAAATAGATGAATATGAAGTTGACTTTGTTGCTATAAATAATAAAGGAAGAATATATATTCAAGTTTGTGAAACACTCAAAGATAATGAGAATAAAATACTAAAAAGAGAATTAAACTCACTAGAAAAAATAAATGATAATTATGAAAAAACAATATTAACTTTAGATAAAATGCCAATCTCAAATGAAAATGGTATAATAGTAAGAAATGCTCTAGAATGGATGATAGATAAATAATAAAACATCATTATAAAAGAAAATATTCAATAATATATCAAATATATATTTCCCTAAGATAAATGCATAAATGTAACAAACCAGAAACAAAAACTTAACAAATAAAAAATAAACTAAAAAACAAGAAAATCCGTAAACAAAACCGGATTTTCTTGTTTTTTGTAGAAGAAATTGCCATTTACAAAGAAAGGCGAAAACAATATAATAAAAGAATGAAGAAAGCGCACAAGAACCCTCAGTCACTGCGTGACAGCTCCCTTAAATAAGGGAGCCAAGGGGTAGAGTAGATTCTTGCCTCCCTTACTTAAGGGAGGTGGCAGCCGGAGGCTGACGGAGGGTTCTAAACTACATATAAAATAGAAATTATACAAGGAGGCACATCAAAATGAAAAAATGGAAAGGAAAAAACGAGAAAAGCCAAAAACGTGAAACCGTTGGCGCTGTAACACACACACACACACACACACACACACACACAAGCATGTTATAAAAGATAATGTAGGGACAGACGCCCTAAAGTCTGCCCATGAAAAGAAAAAAAATATAAGGATAAGGACACGAGTAATAGTGCCCTTAAT
>CAOKMR010000057.1 GCA_948469815.1 uncultured Clostridiaceae bacterium
AAATTATCAAATATAAAGAACAAAAAACAATAGATTTATGAAAGCTATCAATACTGAGGAGGATTTAGCTATGTGTCAAAAAATAGTAATCCCAGAACGGCGAACGTTATTTAAAGCAAATAGAAAAAGATAAGAAATTAAACTGTGAACTTTAGAAAAATAGGAATAATATTTTTTAAAAAGAAAAATACTAAAACGAAAAAAACGTTAATAAATACATAAAATTATTAAAAATACACATAAATATATAGAACATAGATTGACATATACGAAAAATTCACATACAATATATATTATAGAGGAGGGATTTGTAAATGCTAATTAGATTTAAAATATCAAATTTTTTGTCTTTTAATGAGTCACAAATACTATCAATGATATCTGGAAAAGGTAGATTAAAAGAAGAGCATATCCAAGAAGATAGTAACTTAAAATTACTTAAGTTTACTGCATTATTTGGAGCAAATGCATCAGGCAAATCAAATTTATTAAAAGCTATGCAATTTGCTCAAAAAATAATAATAGAAGGAATGCAATTTAGTAGTAATAAATACTGCAAGATTGATTCAAATAATAAAGAAAAGGTTACTACATTTGATTTTGAGATAAAAATAAAAGAAAAATATTACTCATATGGTTTTGATATTTTGTTATATAAAAATGAAATTAAAGCAGAATGGCTATATGAGTTAAATACAAATGGAAAAGAAACAATGCTATTTGAAAGAATAATTAATAAAGAAGAAAATGAAAATACATTACAATTAAATGAAAAATATTTTGATGAAGCAACACAAAATAGATTATATATATATACATCAGATATGGGAAATCAAAATAATTATTTATTATTAACAGTTATGAATAAAAATAAGGATGCATTATATCAAGACGCAAATAGTAAAATAATAATATTTAAAGACGTGTATGAATGGTTTACAAAGACTCTTACACTTATCCCACCAGATGGAGCGATGATAAATGATTCATATTATGCATCAGAAGATGGCTTAAAAAAAATTACGAATATAGTTTCAAAGTTTGGCACAGGAATAAGTAATTGCAAAATAGAGCCAATAAAAAAAGAAGAACTAACAAGCAAAATACCATTGCCGCTTTTGCAAAATGCGATAAAGTTTACAGAAACAAATTATATGGAGACTAAGAAAAAAACAGAAAATAAAATTAAAGCAACTTCTTTTTTAAGAGTAGATAAAGAACTATATATATTTGAAAAAACTAGTAATGAAGATTTATCTATTAAAACAGTAATATTTGAACATAAAAATAATGAAGGGACATATTCATTTTCAGAAGAATCAGATGGAACAAGAAGATTGTTAGATTTAATAGAAATAATATTAAATAATGAAACTAACAAAATATATTTTATTGACGAATTAGATAGATGTTTGCATCCTCAATTAACATATAAATTTATAGAAGAATTTTTGAGTAATAGAAACAAAAATAATGTACAATTAATAGTTACAACGCATGAATCAAGACTATTAAATTTTGACTTACTTAGAAGAGATGAAATATGGTTTGCAAATAGAGAAAAAAATGGACCAACAGAATTATATTCATTAGAAGATTATAATGAAAGATTTGATAGAAGAATTGATAAAGCATATTTAGATGGAAGATATGGGGGAGTTCCAATATTTGAAACAGTATTTCCTATAGGAGTTGAGTAAATATGAGAGAAGCAATGCCACTAATAAGAGAACAAAAAGGATTAGACGGAAAGCGAAAATACTATATAATACCAGAAGGAGAACATACTGAAATAAAGTATTTTAAAGGAATTGAAGCAAATAGAGAAGAATTAAATATTAATTCTCTTGTTGAAGTTAGAATTTTAACAAATGATATAACTGAAAAAGGTAATAGTAATCCATTACTACTAATTAATAACTTTGAAAAAGATTTAAAATGTGAAAAATTTGAATATTATCCTAATTACGATAAAGTTTGCTTTATAGTAGATAGAGATTGTAAAAGTTTTACAGAAGAACAATTTGATGAATTTGTAAAAACTTGTAAAGCCAAAGATTATAGAGCATATATAACTAATCCATGTTTTGAATTTTTCTTATTAATGCATAGTAATGATGTATTTTCTTTAGATAGGGATGAAATTAAAGAAAATCCAAAAGTAAATGCTAATAAAAGATTTTTGGAAAAGAAAGTATCTGAAATATTTTATTGTAATCCCAAAAGTCATATGATATTCGCTAAATTTAAGCCATATATAAGAAATGCTATTGAAAATGAAAAATCATTTTGCGAAGACATAAGTGGTTTGAAAAAACAAGTTGGTTCAAATGTAGGACTACTTTTAGAAGAATTAATAGGAGATAATGCAATACATAGAAATGATTTATTATGTGTCAAAAAATAGTAATCTCAGAGGAGGAAAGGTATTTACGACACAAAAACAAATAACCTTACAATCACAAGGGTTTCAAAAAATGAATATTTATGAGGAATACACTATTTATTGACACACACCTAAAAATGCTTAAAAACGTTGATATATAAGGAATATAAGAAAAATTATTTAAAGAAAGCTAATTGTGGCTTTCTTTTTTTGACTAAAAAAGGAGGGAGAAAAATGCAAAAAGATGAGGCAATAGATTATTTAGAAAATTTAAAAATAGGAAATTTTTTAACAGTAAATATTCCTATTTCTAGTAATTGTAATATACCTGTTACTGCAATGTATGTTGGCAAAGACAAAGAGGGTAGATATGAATTTTTAGATACAGGAGAGTTTATTCTTTCAAAGGATTTTTTAGAAAAAGGGAAAGTATCAATAGATAAAGAATATGACGATAACAATGCAATAAAAATTAATTCAAGAATAAGAAAAGAATATGAAAAAAAGCACAATAAAAATAGAGATGTACGATAATATGATTTTATACATTTGTATTAATTAAAAATAAATTATAAGCTATATATTGATTAAATGAGAAACAAAAGAAAATGTAAGATAACGACATATAGAAGCGAGTTGATATTTTAAATTAATTCGCTTTTTCCATTTCATTTGAAATGTTACATAGTCTTTTATAAACAAAGACTAAATTTAAAAGGAAGGAGGTAAAACAGATGACAAAATGTAAGACAATAGCAATAGCTAACCAAAAAGGTGGAGTAGGCAAAACAACAACGGCTTTTAGTTTAGGTATAGCATTATCAAATAATAATAAAAAGGTATTAGTAGTAGATGCAGACCCTCAAGCAAATTTAACAACATATATGGGGTTTTATGACGAAGATAATATACCAGTAAATCTTTCTACTTTAATTGAGAGATTTATAGATGATGAAGAAATAAAACCAGAACAAGCAATTTTACATCACAAAGAGGGAATAGACTTAATACCATCTAATCTTAATTTAGCAATGACAGAAACTAATTTATCAAATGCTATGAGTAGAGAATATGCAATGCAAAAGAGCTTAAAAGAATTAAAAAGTATATATGACTATATTATAGTTGATTGTATGCCATCATTAAGTATGTTAATAACAAATGCATTAGCAATGGCAGATGAAGTAATTATACCAGTACAAAGTCAATATCTATCAGCTAGAGGTATGGGAAATTTATTAAAGATAATTTCAAAAGTAAAAAGACAAATAAATCCTAAACTGCAAGTTGGTGGAATACTTTTAACTCTTGTAGATAACAGGACGAAATTACCTAACAAAATAAGAGAAGAACTAAAAGAAGATTATGGAGATATAGTAAAACTATATGATACACAAATACCTTATGCTATAAAAACTGCTGAATCCACGTCAAAAGGGAAAAGCATATTTGCTTATGACAAAAACAGTAAAGTAGCTTTAGCTTATACAAATTTTGCAAAGGAGGTATTAGCAGATAATGAAAGAAGAAAAAATGAAATTACCAAAGATTACACTAGATGATTTTTTTACAACACAAGAAGAAAGAGATAATAAAAACAGAGAATATGTAAAAATAATTCCAGTAAATGAAATTACAAACTTTCCAAATCACCCATATAAAGTAAGAGATGATGAAGAAATGTTTTCAATGGCAGAAACAGTAAAACAATTTGGAGTTATACACCCAATAATAGTAAGACCAAAAGAAAATGGTGGTTACGAAATGATTTCTGGACACAGAAGAAAAAGAGCGTGTGAAATTGCAGGAGTAACAGAAATAAAAGCTATTGTAAGAGAAATGACAGACGAAGAGGCAACAATAGCAATGGTAAATAGTAATAACCAAAGAGAGAAGATATTACCAAGCGAAAAGGCATTTGCATATAAAATGAAATTAGAGGCAATGAAGAAACAAGGGAAAAGAAATGATTTAACTTCTTCGCCAACGGCGACAAAGTTAAAAGTAACTGCTGAAATTATTGGCGAGGAATTTGGAGATGGTAAAGATAATGTATATAGATTTATTCGACTTACTGAACTAATACCAGAACTATTAAAATTAGTTGATGAAGAAAAAATGAAACTAAGACCAGCAGTAGAACTTTCATATCTAACAAAAGAGGAACAACAAGAGGTATTTGATGCAATAGAATATACAGACGCATTTCCATCACATCCACAAGCTATTAAAATGAAGAAACTAAGTGAAAATGGAAATTTAACTATTGAAGAAATTGACGATATATTAGAACAAGAAAAACCAAATCAAATACCAAAATTTAAAATTCCAGAAGATAAAGTAGACCAATATATACCAAAGGAATATAAATCAATGGAAGAAAAAGAAGATTATATTGTGCATTGTGTAAAAGAAACATCAGAGAGGGAAAGAAAGCAGAAACAAAAACAAAATGAATATATAAGGTAAATAGTAGCAACAGATAAATAAATTTGTAGCTACGTTTTTTTATTTCCCCCTCCTTACAATCCACCCCCTAATACTAGCTATATACTAACTGAAAAGGAATATATATAAATAATTAAATCGCATATTTGAAAAAAATTTTAAATTATTGTACAATACAGACAAATGAATAGGGGGAATGATGAGATGAAGAAAATTTTAGTTATAGTGATTTTAATTATCACAATTTTAATAATTTCAGTTTTTGGTATTTATGAAATAGTAAAGAACAAACAACAGAATATAGAAAATATACCAGTAGCAAATCAAGAACACAATGAAATTGACACAAATAATTTAAACAAACAGGAAAACATTGATAAAAATAAACAAGCAGAAGAAAATGTAATAGAGAATACAGAAGAAAATACGATAGAAAAGAAAGAAGAAACGAAAGAAACAACTGCAGAAAATAAAACAGTCAAAACAACGCAAGAAAAACCAGTTAAAACAACAACAGAAAAAAAGCAACAAACAAATAATAGTAATAAAAAAGCAACTAGCAATAATACTGAACAAAAGCAAACAGAAAATAAAAGTGTAACAGTAACTGTTGCCCCAGATTCTTATAAAGAATTAGACGGAGGGTATGCAGTAGGAGGACAAAAAGTAGAAATTCCATCAAGTTGGAATTATTAAAAATATATTTTTTAAAAGGAGTTCAAAAGTAACTTCTTTTTTTTATGCAATTAAAAGTATGAAAAACATACGCGAAAGGAGAATATTAATGAAAAAAGTAACTAAAAAGAACAGTTTACGAATGATAAATATTTTAATGATATTAATAACAATATTTAATGTTATTTCGCCAGTAATGGCAGTAAATACAACAGATATGCCTCAATATTTTGAGGTAAAATATAATGGTAAAATTACTTATGGAGCATCAAGTGTAGGCGATTTTACAGTAGCAGGAAAGCAAGCATTTTGCTTAGAACACTCAAAAACCACACCCTCTACTGGTGTTGGTTTAACAACAAATATATATGAAAATGATAATGTAAAAAAAGCATTATATTATGGTTGGGGAGGTCCAGAACAATGGTCTGGATTTACAAGTAGAGCATATGGAATAGTAGCTACATCATTAGCATTATCACATTATTATAGTGGAGATGAGGTTCGTACAGTAGCAAAAGATTTTGTAAACTTTCTAAGTACGAAATCTGTTCCAAGCTTTAAAGTAAGATTTTCTACCTCAAATGTTAGTGCATATAGAGAGGGAGATATACAAAAAACAGAAACAATAGAATTAAGTAGTGGAATGACAAGTGGTAGTGTAAATATTGATTTACAAGACGCAGTAACTTATGTTGATGAAACACATAATACAAGACAAACAGGTGGAAACGTAGCAATTTATGGACAAACGAGATTTCATTTTGAAGCACCAATCAATGTCAATTTAGGAACGTGGACTACTGGAGAAAAATCACAAGGATTTGAATATCAACCAATAGTAGGTGTAACAAATAGTTCATCAATGCAAAATATAGGTTATTTAGATATGGTATATGACCCATCTCAAACCACATCATTAACAGTAGAATGGGCTAAAGCAGGAAATTTCAAATTAAAGAAAGTTGATAATAGAGGAAAAGCAGTAGTTGGCGTAACGTTTAAATTAGCTTATAACTCAGATATGAGTGAAGAAATTGGAACATACCAAACAGGTGCAGATGGTAGTTTTACTGCTCAAGATTTAAGAGCAGGAGATTTATATTATCAAGAAATTGCAACATTAGATGAATTAGTATTAGATAATAGCATTAATCGTGCAGTTATAAATGCAGGAAATACAACAGAAATAAATTTTGTAAATAATGTAAAACAAGGAAGTTTTCAAGTTACAAAAAAAGATAGAAAAACAGGTAAGATGGTAAAAAGAGCAGGAGCAGAATTTGAAATCTTAAAAGATTCAAATGTTGTTTCAACAATTACAACTAATAATCAAGGAATTGCATCATCAGATATGTTAGACTATGGGGTTTATACTGTAAGAGAAAAGAAAGCACCATATAAATATGTAATATCAAATGAAACTAAACAAGTAGATATATGTGAAGATAACGGAAAATATGAAATTGAAATATATAACGAGGCAACAGTAGGGAAAATAAATCTAAGTAAAGGCGACACAATAACAGGAAAAACACCACAAGGAGAGGCAACATTAGAAGGAGCAGTATATGGATTATACGCTAGAAATAATATTTTAGACCCTGCAGATGATAGTGTAATTTACAATGCAAATCAAAAGATAGCAAATTTAATTACAGATAATAACGGAAATGCTACAATTGGCAATTTATATTTAGGAGAATACTATATTAAAGAATTAACGCCAAGTGTAGGCTATAATTTGGATACAACAACATATAATATTGATTTAACCTATGAAAATCAGTATACAAGTGTAGTTACAAGAAATGAACCAGTAAAAGAAAGAGTAATATCACAAGGATTTGAAATTATAAAAATATCAAGTGATGAAAATGGCGAGGCAGAAATACTATCTGGGGTAGAATTTACTATAAAAGCACAAAAAGATATTGATAAATATGGTTCGTGGGAAAAAGCACCTATTGCAAAAAATGCAAATGCACAAGAAACAACAATATTAAGAACAGATGAAAAAGGGTATGCAGTAAGTGAGAGGCTACCATATGGAACTTATATAGTAAGAGAAACAAAAGTACCAGACAATAAATATAAAGTACCAGACTTTAAAGTTGTTATAACAGAAGATAGTTCAACTCCACAAACTTGGAGAATTTTTAACGATACTTCTTTTAGGTCTGTTTTAGCAATAATAAAACAAGACGAAGAAACTGGAAAAACAGTAAAAATTAGTAATGCACAGTTTAAAATAAAGAATACAGAAACAGGGGAATATTTTGGCTATTGGGATTGGAATCCATTACCTCACTATGTTAATTCGTGGGAAACTACAGAAGATGGAACAGTTATGACAGGAGAACAATTACCAGTTGGAAAATATCAACTAGAAGAAATTAAAAGTCCATTTGGTTATACAATATCTAAAAATCCAATACAATTTGAAATAACATCACACGTAGCATATCAGACATTACCAGACGGAAATACACCAATAATCACGATAAAACAAAAAGATACACCAGTAAAAGGAAAAGTTAATTTAACTAAAACAGGAGAGGTATTAGTAGGATTTGAAAACGGACAATTCATTTATGAGGAAAAGGGGTTAGCAAATGCAAAATATGAAATATTAGCAAAACAAGATATTTTAGACCCATCAAATGACGGAACAGTTATTTATAAAAAAGGAACAGTAGTAGACACAATTACCACAAATACAGAGGGAAAAGTAACCTCAAAAGCTCTTCCACTTGGAGAATATTCTGTAAGAGAAATACAAGCACCAAATGGTTTTGTATTAAATAGTGAAACAAAAGATATTTCATTAGTTTATGAAAATCAAGAAACAGAGATAGTTTATGATAATGTTTCATTTAAGAATGAAAGACAAAAGGTTGATTTAACTGTATATAAAAAAGACTTTGATACAAATGATGGACTTTTAGGTGCAGAATTTGGAATTTATGCAAAAGAAAACATTTATAATTATAATAATGAAATTGTAATTGAAAAAGGAACATTAATTGAAAAAGCAACAAGTAATGAAATAGGAAAAGTACACTTTGAAACAGACCTACCTTTAGCAGAATATGAAATTAAAGAAATAAAAGCACCAATTGGTTATTCAAGTTCTAATGAAATAATAAAAGTAGATGCAACTTATAAAGGACAAAATATTGAAAAAATAGAAAATGAATACGAATTTAAAAATAAAATTATTACAGTAGAAATATCTAAAAAAGATATAACAGATAATTCTGAAATAAAAGGTGCATATATAAAAGTATTTGAAAAAGATAACGAGGGAGCAATATTTGAAGAGTGGATTTCTGGACAAGATGGCGAAAATGAAGATGGAACAATAAAACCACACATAATGAAAGGTCTTGAAGTAGGAAAAACTTATGTAATGAGGGAAATTTCTAGTCCATATGGATTTGCTATTGCACAAGATATAGAGTTCACTATACAAGATACAAGTGACATTCAAAAAATAGAGATGAAAGACGAAGTAGTTTTTGGACAATTAGAATGGAATAAAACAGGTGATATTTTTATAGCAGTAGCAAAAGGAAATAGTGAATTTGGAGAAACATTTACACCTGCTTGGCACAAATCTAATATACTTGATACTGAGATTACAATTTATGCAAATGAGCAAATAAAAATTGGTAATACAGTATATTATGAAAAAGATGAAGAAATTGAAACATTAGAGAGTGATTGGGAAAAAGTTACAAGTAAGAAACTACCAGTAGGAAAATATTACTATATAGAAAGTAAAGTTCCATTTGGTTATATTGCAAACACAGATAAACATTATTTTGAAATTAAAGATAATCAAAAAGCAGAATTACAAGTTATTGAATCTACTTTAAATAATAATCGTGCAAAAGTTAATATTGATTTAACAAAAATTCTTGAAGAACAACAAATTTTCAAAAATGATGAGGCATATAAAGACATTAGATTTGGTATTTATGCAAGAGAAGATATATATGACTATATGGGAAATGTAGCTATTGAAAATGGTTCATTAATTGCAGTAACCGAAATTAATAAAGAAGGACATTTAATCAATGTACCAGACTTACCAATAGGAACATACTATATTAAAGAATTATCAACTAATTCACAATATGTATTAGATGAAGATAGTGAATATGATTTTGAAATTGCATATCACGGAAAAGATATAGCAGAATATACAATTCAAATTAATAATGGAACTATTGAAAATAAATTAGCAAGAGGAACAATACAAGTAGTTAAAAAAGATAGTTTTGATGAAAATAAAAGATTAGAAAATGTAGAGTTTAATATCTCAGCTAATAAAGATATGAGTG
The DNA here is from genome assembly GCA_948469815.1 of uncultured Clostridiaceae bacterium. Classification (GTDB taxonomy): domain Bacteria; phylum Bacillota; class Clostridia; order TANB77; family CAG-508; genus CAKPSH01. Next base: position 9,859 of record CAOKMR010000057.1, read on the forward strand.
AAATTATTATGACTGAGAAAACAAATGAAAAAGGAATTGCTACTTTTGAAAATCTTGAACTTGGAAGATATTACATTCAAGAAGTAGGACAAGTAGAGGGCTATGTAGTTAATGATTATATATATGAGGTAAAAGTAACAACAAATGGAGATTTATTAATAATTGATGTATATAATAAACCTACCGAAATGGAATTTTCAAAGGTTAATGAAACAGGTGTTAAAGAATTAGCAGGAGCTACTATTCAAATTATAGAAAAAGAAACAGGAAAAATTATAGAAGAATGGGTTTCCACAGAAGAAACACATATAATGTATTATCTTGTAGAGGGAAAAGAATATATAATGAGAGAAATTATAAGTCCAAAGGGGTATGGAATTGCAGAAGAAATCAGTTTTATAGCAGGAGATGGACAAAAGGTAGTTATGCAAGATATGCCTATTCCAGAAACACCAAAAACTGGAGATGAAAGAAATACAATGCTATGGGTTATATTACTTGGAACATCTACTACTTTATTATTAAGTATAAGCATATATGAAATAATTAAGAAAAGAAAAAATAAATAAAGTGTAATAAAGGTGGCTTTAATAGGCCACCTTTAATCATAGAAAGTAGGTGTAAAAAATGGCAACATATAGCATAAATCAAATGAAAAGAGTAATTAAAAAATTAGAGAAAATAAACATTATAACAGAAAAAGAAATATTGAATATAAAAGTATTAGACATTAAAAAGCTGAAAGAACAAGACAAAGTAAATCTAAAAGATATTGAGATAATATGGGAAATACAAGATATGATACAAGATAAAAGTTGGTTTAAAATTTTATTCGATACTAAATAGCAAAGGAGGTGCAAAATGGGAAAAATTATAGAAATAAGAGAACTATATAATGAAAAAATAAATGATATAACCAAAAGTAAGGACAATTGGTTATCATTTCTAAAAACGGCATCTTGGAATTTTAAATACAGTTTTAATGACCAAATTTTAATTTACGCACAAAGACCAAATGCAACTGCGTGTGCAGATATGGCAACTTGGAATAATAAGGTACACAGGTGGGTAAATAAAGGTGCAGACTATATATTCGTATTTTCAAAAGATGAAAATAGTAAATACCCTTTTGAATTAGTGTTTGATGTAGCAGACACACACAATTATAGAAATACACCATATAAATTATGGGATGTAAAACCAGAATATGAAACAGAGATTATAGAATCATTAGAGGCGAAATTTGGAGAGGTAAGAGAAAATAATAATTTAGTAGATACAATAATGGCTACAACAAATAATATGGTAGTTGATAATATACAAGATTATATGACATCAATAACAAAATATAAGCAAGGAACAATGATAGAAAATTTATCTGATGAAGAAATAACTCCATTAGTATATCAAACTGTTTTTAGTAGTGTAGCATATATGATACTTAATAGATGTGGAATAAATCCAGAAGATTATATAGCTAAAAGTGAATTTTCATATATAAACAAATTTGATAATAGTAATCTAACAGTTTTATTAGGAACTGCAATAAGTGATATATCAGAAATGGGATTAAGAGAAATTGCAAAAACAGTAATAAATCTTCAAAAGGAAGAAAAAAATCAAAATCGCACATTTGTTAATAATCAAAAAGAAGAGTATTCTAATAGTAAAGAAAATATCAAAGGAGGAAATGAATATGATAGAAATAGAATACAGGAAAGTAGGGGATTACAATATGCCCAACCTAACAATGACACAAGAGAAACTACCAACAGGGAAATTCGCACAAATGAGGCTACATTATCTAAAGAACAACAAGAAAGGGGAATACACAATACTACTAATGAACTACAAACTAGCAGAACATTTGAGGGAAATACAAGAAAGAGCAACGAAGATGATAAAACAAATAGTAGAGAAAATGGCGAAACAAGAGGGTATAACAGAGGAATTGAAAGCAAAAGACCAAATGACTTGGACAAGAATGATGAACAATTACAGGTTGATAGCAGAAGAACAGATAATGAAAGAACTAATTTACAATTAGAAATACTAACTGAAGAAGAACAAAAACAAAATATAGCAGAGGCAGAAAATGCTTCTGTTTTTTCAGCACAGCATATAAATGGTGGCACGAAATCAGAGATTTCGACACCATTTTATTTTATATAATAGGAAATTCATGTGTAATAAAAATAAAACATAGAAAAAAAGAGA
>CAOKMR010000058.1 GCA_948469815.1 uncultured Clostridiaceae bacterium
ATGTTATAATTTTTGCCTATTTCAATGGGCACGGTGCGCCGTGCCCCTACACATGCAATTATGATTTTAAAATATATTATCATCCCTACAAACACAAATTTTTATGTTAGGATAGCTGTGAATTGTAACCCACTAAGTTCTTAATAATAATTTATTGTCGAAAAAACTTGGATATAAAGTAGTAAATGTGTATAATAAATCTGTATAATTAAAGGAGAAACAAATGAACAATCAAGAAAAACTATCTTTCGGTTCAAAAATTATAATAGCAGATAGAGCAATAGGGAATATACTTGACTTATTTTCAAATACTTTTTTATCAGCATATTTTTATAAACTTACAAAATTTACAATGTTGGTATTTGCAAAAAAATATAATAAAAATGATGTTAGGAGAAATAAGTAATGTTTATTGTTGCTCAAATTTTTGGAATATTGGTTATAATATCAAATGTACTGTCAATGCAAATGAAACAGAAAAAACATATGATTATTATGTTTATGTTAGCGAATTTATTTTCTGTATTAAATTTTATATTATTACAAAGCTATAGTGGTGCTGTAATTTGTTTTTTTTCTATTATACAGATTTTTATAAATTACTATTTTGAGAAAAAGGGACACGAAGTACCCAAAATATTGATAGGAATTTATATTGTAATATCAATTATAATAGGATTAATAACATTTAAAATCTATATAGACATACTACCAATAGTATCTTCTATTCTATATACATTGAGCATTGTGCAAAAAGAAGAAAAGAATATAAGAAGAATTTTACTAGTAAATTCAGTATCATGGACAATATATGAATTTATGTCTATGGCATATACTGCAGGAATTTCTGATGCGCTTATGGCAGTTTCAGCATTAATTGGAATGTATAGATTTGATTTAAAAAAGGAAATAACAATAACACAAAAATAAGCAAAAAACATTGATTTATTTTAGAATTAATGATATAAAATAAAGAAAGAAAAACGAAAGGGGAAAATTATATGAAAAAACCAGTGATGATAGCAATAATAGCAGTAGTCATAGTAGCCATTATAGTAGCACTAATAGTTGGAATATCTTTAAATAAATCAAACAAGGAAGAAGAAGGAAATAAGCAACAAGAAATTACAGATGCTGAAAGTTTTAAAAATGCTATGCAAGAAAAAGGATACATGGTAATGGATGCAAAAAGTCAATTTGCAAATTATAGTAAAATAGAAAAAGTATACATAGCTACTAACGAAAGTTATTCTTATCAAATTGAATTTTATCAAATTTCAGAAGATGCATATGCAACAAGTTTTTATAACAATAATAAATCTAAATTTGAAGCATTAAAAACAGAAAATTCTGTTGAAACAAATAATGATTTAGAAAATAATTCAAAATATACATTAACAACTGATGATAAATATAAAGTAGTATCAAAAGTAAATAATAATATTATATATGCAGACGTAAAAACTGAATATAAAGATACAGTACAAAAAATATTAGAAGAATTAGGATATTAGAAATACAATAAAAGGTGGCTTTGCCACCTTTTATTGTATTGTAACGTAAATGAAACAAAAATGTAATATAAAATGCCTTTAAATAAAGAAAAAAATGTGTTATCATTAAAAAAAACTAGAAAAAATAGGTTAAAGGTTGAAAAATAATTTTTAATTCTTTTCCAACCTAGGTTTGTGCCTTAGAAAGAAATGAGATTGAAAATGGATAACAAAAGAATGGAAAGATTTAACAAAACATTTCCTTGGTTTTCTGGATTATCAGGGGATTTATTGTTTTGGTTTGCAATAGATACATTATTTTTAAAAATTGTTAAAGGATTTAATCCTGCACAGATTGTTTCATTGACAAGTATATCGTTAATAGTAGTTATATGTTTACAAATGCCACTATTAAAAATAATAAAAAAAATAGGAAATACTAACTCAGTTAGACTAAGTGCATTTTTACTATTACTATCTAGTATATTAATAACATTTGGAGGAAACTATTTTGTAATTGTTTTAGGAAAAATATTTTATGAAATGGCATTTACATTTCAAAATATGGCAAATGCAATACTTAAAAACAATCTAGAACTGCAAAATAGAAGTAATGAATATATAAAAGTAAAAACAAAAGAAAGTACAATATATGCTACAGAAACAATGCTAATTTCATTCATAGCAAGCATTGTATTTAATTTTAATAATTACTTACCAATGATATTATGTATAATATGTTGCTTAATATGTTTTATATTATCATTTAATATAGTAGATTTTTCAAATTATAATAAAGTAGAAACAAAAATAACAAAAAGAAAAGTCAAGTACAGTAAGCTAATAGTAGTATTAATAATTTCATATGCATTATTTATGGGAGCTATAAAATGTGGGCAAACAAATGGAAAATTATTTATACAAGAAGAACTATTCAAAGATTTTAATGTAGAAAACACAGCATTAATTATGGGAGCAATTGTTTTAGTGTCCCGTATTGCTAGAGTATTTGCAAATGTATGCTTTAACAAAATATATAATAGATTTAAAGAAAAAGTAGAAATTATATTACCGTTATTTTTAAGTATATCCTTAACACTTATGATAATAGGCTCTTTTATTACAAGTTCACTAATTTTAAAATTTACAATTATAGGATTAGGTTATATAACAATTTTGTTTATAAGAGATCCATTCAAAGTATATATGCAAGACTTAGCATTAAAGAATATTGAGCCAGAATATCAACAGACATTAATAACAACAATGGAAACATCAAGAAAGATAATATATGCTATATTAAGTACAGTTGTTACACTAATTCTAGTTGATAGTCCTATAATTCTAATTATATTTGCAACACTAATATTATCTATTATAGAGATATTGGTAAGCCTAAAGTTATATAGGATAATAGCAAGTTCAAATGTAGAAATATTAGTAGGTATGAACTTATATAAAATAATAGTAGGTTCAAAAGAAATACAAGTAAATAATGGAGGAAAAATTGAAAATAGAAATTATAAGAGAGAAATTGAAGGAACTATCTGAGCCAGAATATGCAAAATTCAATAAAAAATTATGTCCAGACACTAAAAAACAAGTTCTAGGAATACGTATACCAAAACTTAGAGCACTTGCAAAAGAGATATTAAAAGAAGAAAACTGGAAAGATTTTATAGAGAATGCAGATATTAATTGTTTTGAAGAAACTATACTAAAAGGATTAGTTATAGCATATTCAAAAATTGATTTAAAAGAAAAGCTAATATTAGTAAAAGAATTCATACCAAATATGGATAGTTGGGCAATAACAGATACATTTTGCCCTACTTTAAAAATAAAGCCAAAAGAACTAGAAGAAATATGGAACTTTATATTACCATATACTAAGTCAAAAAAAGAATTTGAAGCTAGATTTAGTATAATAATGATGTTAGACTATTATATAACAGAGGAATATGTTGATAAAGTAATAAAAACAATAGACGAAATAGAAAATAATGCGTATTATGTTCAAATGGCGAAAGCATGGGTAATAGCTGAAATTGGAATAAAATTTAATGAAAAAGCAATGAAATATTTAGAAGGAGAAAATAAATTAGATAAATTTACATATAACAAAGCATTGCAAAAAATGATAGAATCATATAGAATATCTGATGAAACTAAAATATTATTGAGAAATATGAAAAAATAAATGTATTGTATAATAGAGAAAATTATATTAATTTTTTCATCAAACTCAAAAGGCCCCGTAATGTGCGAAAGCAAGAAATAGATTTAAGATTATATTACATTACTTTGCAAGTAATCCGTGAGCAGCAGGCTGTTTGAGCTTTGATTACAAAATTAATATAATTTTCTCTGTTTACATTAATAATGTAAAAAATATAAGGGAGAAAATATGAACAAGATCTTATTAATTGAAGATGATTCAACCATCAGGATGGGAATAAAATATTATTTAGAAGAAGAACGGTTTTGAAATAATAGAAAAAGAAGAAGGAAATGAGGCCTTTGAATACATAAAAAAAGGAGAAGACATTTCTTTAATATTATTAGATGTAAATTTACCAGATATAAACGGATTTGATTTATTCAAAAAAATAAAAGGATTAAGAGACATTCCTATAATATTCTTAACTGCAAATGACTTAGAAGTATCAATAGTAAGAGGAATAGACATGGGAGCAGAAGATTATATAACTAAACCCTTTAGAGCAAGAGAATTATTATCTAGAATCAACTCAGTATTAAGAAGAAATAAAAAACAAAACAATAAAAATATTATAGAAATAGAAGGAATAACAATAGACTTAGGTCAAGCAAGAGTATTAAAACAAGGAAAAGACATTATGCTAACAGCATTGGAATATAAAATCTTAATAACCTTAGCATTAAACCCTAATATAGTATTTTCTAGAGAGCAAATATTAGCAGATATTTGGGATGTAAACGAAGATTTTGTTAATGATAATACTCTAACAGTGTATATAAAAAGAATTAGAGAGAAGATAGAAGACAATCCAAATAATCCAAAAATAATAAAAACAATAAGAGGTATGGGATATAAGGTGGAAATTTAGATGTTTAGAGATGTAAATAAATTAAGACCATTACTTATACAAGTAATACTATTAATACTTTTTACTATTTTAGTTAGTATATATGCAATACATACACATAATATGTATAAACAAGAAATTATTAGAAACAATGCAAGCATAATAGGAGTTATAATAGAAAAATATCCTAATATAGAAATAGAAGCAATTAAAGAAATAATTTCAGATGATACAAATATTGAACAGGGATTAGAAGCTCTAGGAAAATATGGAATTGATGATATTGAAAACTTAGATGAAATTGCAAGTATAAGTAAATTAAAAAACAAAATGGTTTTAGGAAATATTATTTTTGTAGTATCAGTAATTATAATATATATGCTAATTAATTTATACTTTTATAAAAAAGAAGATAAAAGGTTAAATGATATAAGTAAATACATAAACAATATATTAAATAATGATTACTCATTAGACATTAGAGAATATGATGAAGATTCAATAAGTGCACTTAAAAATTACATTTATAAAATAACAATAAAACTTAGAAACATGAGTGAACATTCTAAAAAGGAAAAACAATATTTAGAGGAGGCACTATCAGATATATCACATCAATTAAAAACACCACTTACAAGTGTAATGGTAATGAATGAACTACTTGAAAATAGAAATTTAGAAGAAAGTAAAAGAAAGGAATGTCAGCAGAAAAGCAAACAGCAACTAGAAAAAATACAATGGTTAATAACTAGTTTACTTAAAATTTCTCAAATAGATAGTGGAACAATAAAACTAAAAAAAGAAAATGTAAATGCAAAAGAATTAATTAATAAAACTTTAGAACCATTAATTATACAAATAGAAGCAAAAAGTATTACTTTAGTACAAAACATAGAAGAAAACCTAGAAATAATTTGTGATGAAAATTGGACTGTAGAAGCATTAATAAACATAATAAAAAATGCCTACGAACATACAGAAAAAGAAGGAAGAATAAAAATAACAGTAAAAGGAAATCCAATATATAATGAAATAAAAGTAGAAGATAATGGAAGCGGAATAAAAGAAGAAGATGTAAATCATATATTCGAGAGATTTTATAAAGGAAAATCCAATAAAGAAAGTATAGGAATAGGACTAAATATGTCCAAAACAATAATAGAAAAACAAAATGGAACTATAGAAGTAGAAAGTACAGAGGGAGTAGGTACTTGTTTTACAATAAAAATCTTCAGGTTTTAAAATATTTAAAACAATAAAAAAGCAGAATGCGGGATACAACGTATACCCGCAGTTCATACTTTACTTAGAGCACTTAAAAGTAATAAAAATCCCTGCAAATCCACCTATAGCAGCAACCAATGCGATCTTTAAAGAAAGAGAAAATATAAAGTAAATTATCGCAAGGATTAAACTAATAATTATAGCAGATAAAATCCGTTCACGCATGTTATGTCCTCCTATATTATTTAAATTTACAGTATTTAGAAATAGTAGAGAGAATGTAGGGGCGATTAGTAATCGCCCGTTGAAGAAAAGAAAAATCAAAATGTTGAGATAGACGAATATGTAATTATGCCCAATCATATACATATGATTCTTGCTGTAAATAAAAAAACGAAAGTAACAATATCAAGAATGATTAAACAATATAAAGCATATGTAAGTAAGAAAGTAGAGTATGCTATTTGGCAAAAATCATTTTATGAACATATTATAAGAAATGAAAAAGAATATATAAAAATTAAAGATTATATAAAAAACAATATAAGAAATTGGAAAGAAGATAGATATTTTTAAGAAAATGCTTTGGAGAACGGGCGATTACTAATCGCCCCTACATTCTCTCTACTATTTCTAAATACTGCTCTTGGTCTTTGTAATATTTCTGTAATATGATTAAATTTGCCTGGTAAATGGATTGTAGGGGCGAGCATTGCTCGTGCGTTTGAATGTGACAAAATTGTAATATTTCTTGTCACTATAAAGTCATGTTATATAGGTATAATTACCCCATAAAAGTTAAGGGAGGATAAAGTTCGAAAAATAATCAGCATATTGCGTTGTTAAACTTCATTTGAAATCAAATCAACGTACAAAAGTACGCCTCATTGATTTCAAATTTGTTTGCCTAGCAATATACTAATTCTTTTTCAAACTTGATTTGTGCCTTAGGAAGGAATGTGATTAAATATGGAAATTTTAAGAGTTGAAAATTTGTGCAAAACTTATGGTAAAAACGAAACACTTGTAAAAGCACTAGATGGAATAAGTTTTAGTATTAATAAGGGAGAATTTGTTGCTATAGTAGGAGCAAGTGGAAGTGGAAAATCAACATTATTGCATATACTTGGGGGTGTAGACAAACCAACCTCAGGAAAAGTTTTTGTAGATAATAAAGATGTATTCAAATTAAATGAGACAAATTTAGCAGTATTTAGAAGAAGGCAAGTAGGACTTATTTATCAATTTTATAATCTAATACCAATTTTAAATGTTGAAGAAAACATGACACTTCCATTATTATTAGATGGAAAGAAACCAGATAGTAGATATTTAGAAGAATTAATAGACACATTAGGACTAAGAGGGAGAGTAAAACATTTACCAAACGAACTATCAGGAGGACAACAACAAAGAGTATCAATAGGTAGGGCATTAATGAATAGACCAGCAGTATTACTTGCAGACGAACCAACAGGAAACTTAGACAGTAAAGCATCAAGGGAAATTATTGAACTATTAAAACTATCAAACAAAAAATATGAGCAGACAATTATAATGATAACACATGATAATAGTCTAGCATTAAATGCAGACAGAATAATTACTATTGATGATGGTAAAATCGTTAGTGACAAGAAGGTGAAATAAATGGGAATATTAAAAAATTTAACTATAAAACACCTTCTAATGAATAAAAGAAGAACCTTAGTTACAATAATTGGAATAATACTATCAACATCATTAATGTTAGGTATTGGGCTATTGTTCTCAAGTTTTCATCAAGCAATGCTTAAGGATGCTATAGAAAACTATGGAGATTATAATACAATTTTTAATCAAATAGAAGGAAAAGACTTAAATGCACTAAAAGAGAATGTAACTATAAAAGAAATCTTTTATGAGCAAAACATTGGATATGCACAATTAGAAGGAATAACAAATAAAAGTAAACCATATTTAAGATTAAAAAGTGTTAACAAAGATTATCTAAAAAGACTGAAATTAATGGATGGTAGAATGCCTAATAATTCGAATGAATTATTAATATCTAACCATATAGAAACTAATGGAGGAGTAAAACTAAATGTAGGAGATAAAATCAAATTAGAACTTGGATATAGAATTAATGAAGAGGGACGTATATTAGATTTCGTACAATTAATAAATAAAGATAATAAGAAATTTTATTATGATGATGGAGAAATTATAAATACACTACGTTATACAGAAAACGAAAAATTAGAAATTTGTGAAACAAGAGAATTCAATATAGTTGGACTTGTAGGAAGAAGTAATCTAGAGGAACACTTTTCTTGTGGATACTCAGTATTTACATTAAAGGAAGAAATTAAAGATGAAGATAAAGTAAATGGTTATGTAATATATAAAAATCCTAGTAAGACATTTGAGAACTCAGAAAAGTTAGGAGAAATATTAAAACTTTCGAAAAATAGCATAGAATACAATAATCAGTTATTATATTTTTATGGAACAAGTGAAAGTGGAAACTTTACAGCAACAGTAGCAGGTATGATGTCAATTGCACTTGGATTATTATCAGTTGGATGTATCATTGTAATATATAATTCATTTGCAATATCTACAATGGAAAGAAAAAAACAATTTGGTCTATTATCAAGTATAGGCGCGACTAAAAGGCAGATAAGAAATACAGTAATTTTTGAAGCAATAATAGTAGGAAGTATAGGAATAGTAATAGGTGTAGCAGGAGCATTTTTAGGAATATATGTAGTACTTCAAATATTAAATAATCTTATTCAAGATATGATAGGAATGTCTTTTGAATTAACAATAAATCCTGTATATGTAATTATCCCTATAATATTTATGTGTATAGTAATACTAATATCTGCTTGGATACCTGCAAAAAGAGCAAGTAGGGTTACACCAGTAGAAGCAATACGTCAAAATGATGAAATAAAGATAAACAAGAAGAAAATAAGAACAAGTAAATTAGTAAGAAAAATATTTGGAGTAGAAGGAGAAATTGCACTAAAAAATATAAAAAGGAATAAAAGAAAATATAGAATAACAATTATATCTTTATTTATAAGTATAGTATTATTTATATCATTTAGTTCATATCTGCAATTCCTTGTAGGAACAAGTGAAGGCTTAGTATATCCATATAATTATGATAGTGTAGTATATTTTTATGATGAAGGTGAAGAATTAAAAGAAAGAGTTACAAAAGATGTATTAAGTATAGAAAATATAGAAAAATACTCAATAATTGATGAACTTTGGTTCCCATATGAGAAACTTGAAGAAGATAGATATAATAAAGAATATTATGAATATTATAAAAAACTATATGAAGAAGAATTTAGTATAAACATTGTAAAAATTTCAGACGAAGAATATAAAGAATATATAGAAAAAATCAAAGGAACTTATGGTCAATCAATATTACTTAACCAAGCAAAAATTAGAAAAGATGCTGTAACAAACATAGTAACTCCACTACAAAACACTAAAAATCTTAGCTTAAATTTAAAAATACCAAAATATACAGATGATATGGATAATGAAGATACAAAAGTAGTAGTAGGAGAAAAAGAAACACTTAAAATAGATAATATAATAGCAACAAAAGAAACAATATTTGCAACAGAGCACTATAAATATAGAGAATCCGCCACTTTAATTGTAAATAATGAAACATATAATAAAATATATGAATGGAAAAAAAGAAATTTAAAAGATGATACTGCTTATTCGCCAACAATGAAAATATTAATAAAGACATCAGAAATTAAGAAATTTGCAGAAGAAGGAGAAAAAATAGAAGCAAAATATAATTCAGGAAATCATGAAATTTATGTAGCAAATATTGCTTTAGATAATCAGCAAGAGAAAAATTTAGTAATTGCAGTAAAAATACTTTTATATGGTTTCATAAGTTTAGTAACATTAATTGGAGTTACAAGTGTATTTAATACAATAAGCACAAGTATATCTTTAAGGCAAAAGGAATTTGCGATGTTAAGAAGTATGGGGCTAACACCTCGTGGATTTAATAAAATATTATTCTTAGAAAGTTTATTCTTTGGATTAAAATCGTTAATATATGCACTACCAGTTTCATTTTGTGTAATATTTTTAATATCAAGATCAATAGCAAATATAATGGAATTTAGCGAATTTTTAATACCTTGGAATAGTATAATAATCTCAGTAGTAGGAGTATTTGCATTAGTACTTTCAACAATGATGTATTCAGCCAGCAAAATAAAAAAAGAAAATATCTTAGAGGCAATAAGACAGGAAAATATATAAAAATTATAACATTTCTGTAAAATACATTTAAGACTATGTAGGGGAGATTATTAATCGCCCGCCATTCGAAGAAATTACCCTAACAAAATAAAAAAATCTATTTTAAAAATATGATTATTATGTTATACTATAATATGTAATGAAAAGTGAGGTGTTTAATAATGCAACAAGTAAATAGTATTAGAGAAATTGAAATGGCTATTAACAAAAATGGAGAAATGGTAATTGGTAAAAATAATAAAAATATTGTAATTGTTATGAGTATGGAGGAATACAAAAATAACATTTTTGATGAAGAAACTGTAAATTGTCTTTTAAAATCAGAAGAAGATATAGAAAAAGGAAGAACAAGAAAAGCAACAGAGGTAATTAAGGAGTTTGAAGAAAAATATGGATTATAATGATGAACCATTTGAAATTGAATTTACTGAACAATGTATTGAAGAAATGACGGAAATTTATAATTATATTTCTGCAAAATTACAGGAAAATAAAGCAGCAAAAAGGTTAATTTCAGAAGTGAATGAAAAAGTTTTAAATTTAGCAGAAAGTCCTGAATTATATATGAAAATAGGAAAAGTAGATAGATTAAAAAGAAAATATCATAGAATAGTAATAAAAAATTATGTTGTTTTATATACAATTGATTATGATAATAGAAAAGTATATATTTCGCATATGATTTATGGAAGAAGAAATTATTTAAATTAATATGCGAGAAAGAGTTTCTCTTCGTCGCGAAGGACTAAGAGGATTAAGAAATTTGCCATAAAATTTGGAGTCATGGTTTTAACCGTGGCTCCAAATTTTTCTTTTATAATATCTACACACAGAATGTTTGTATCCCGCTAGAATATGGTGCAATATCATATTGCTGAAAAAATACAGTCAAGCAATTAGGTGTAATATAATAACTTTCAGGATTAAAGGTCTCTAAAACTAATTCGCAATAATTATCAAAAAAATACTCTGGGTTTTCTGCAATCTGTCTATTAATTGATTTAAATACATCTATTAAAAAATAGGGATTATCATTCCAAAAACAATAAAAAGGAACTTGGTAGCAATTTAACAAATCCCAATTTTGAGAAGAACGAATGGTATTACCATGAGCACCACCAGAAAAAATATATTCATCATAATATAAACTAAGCAAATTATCAAAGTTATATGTAATATTAAAATCCAACATAACCTCATAAGTCATTAAAGGGTAACCATTACTAGAATTAAAATCATAAAGCTCTTTAGCCTCTGTAAACAATTCATTTTCAGCCCTTCTTTGGAGATTTAAAGCAATACTTTCATTATATAAATTAAAACACTCCATGCAATTAGAGTAATCAGAATAAGTGATTTTAGGGTAAGATATAGAATATTTAAGGACCAAAGCATTTTTATAAAATAGACCTTTCTCTAACTTAATAGTTTCAATGTGATTCATAATAAATTCCATTCCTTTCTCGCTTCGCTCAAAGGCACACATAGGAATGAA
>CAOKMR010000059.1 GCA_948469815.1 uncultured Clostridiaceae bacterium
TTTACCTAGCTTTTATCAATTTTATTTTTGAGGTCATCACTATATCTTAAAAATGGTTTCCTACTATATGCCCTTCGTTTACCATTCTTTGCACTATGTCTCCTGCTGTGTTTAAGTAATGCCCTGTTATAAAGAATGTGGCTTTTACGTCATTTTCTTTTAGTGCGTCTAATATTTTTTCTGTATATCCTGCTTCATATCCTCCATCAAATGTTAGATATACATATTTTTTTTCCTTATTTCCCATTGCTATTCCATTATATTGTTCCATTAATTTTACGTTTGTTGCTCCTAAGTCTGGTTGCTCATTGTTTGGTACTCTTTTTACTCCCCATCCTATTTTTGTATTGCTTAGTGCTACTGCACTTGTTGTTATTGTTTGTTTATTGTTATCATTAAAGGTTATTGCAAATGCTACTGTTATTATTAAAACAATTCCAGCGCTTATTGTTATTATTCTCTTTTTCATTGTGTATCCTCCTCATATAATCTTATAGTTAATATTATGAGAAAGTTTTAAGATTATAACAAAAAATAACTATTGTTTTTATAAAACAATAGCTATTTTTTTATCCACTCTATTATTTCTTTTAACTGTTCTTCTAATTCATAAAAATATTAGCAAAAAAACACAACTGCATCTTCTCCATATTTTTCCTTCCATTTGGAAACTATTTTAAAATAGTATAATGGTACAATTTCAAGCAATCTATTTAACTCTCTTTCTGGAATATTTGCATTATTATTAGCTAATATACAGCCACCTGATTTTGTAAGCCAAATCTTAGACCTCCTTCTCGTGCATATTTAAAAAATAAATGTGCACCTTTTTCTACAGTTTCTCTGAATTCTTCTATTTCTTTATCTGTATATTTTCCTTCTTTTTCTACTATTTCATAACTTGGAAGTTCAAACACTACTGTGTCAAATCCGTTTTCAGTTGGTCTTTCAAAGGAAATTCTTATATATTCTTCTCCATTACCTTTTTTCTAATATCTGAAAAAACTACTAGTGTTTCATCTGGATATTTAGCAAATTCATATACCATTACTATCATTCTCCTTATTTTTTATACCTTTAGTATAACATTATTATTTTAATTTTACTATAGCAAATATCAAAATGTTTGAACTATTTCACAGACTTTATTACTTACAGCTACTTTAATATATAAATTCTTGTAGTCATAGTTCCCCTCCTTTTGAGTACTTTTTGTATGCTTCTTTTATTATTTCATATCGCTTTTCTATAATTTTTTTATAGAATTCTTTTCTTTTCGTTGATATACCTTCTACATTATCAATAAATTTATTTATTTCCTCTATTTTAATATTTGAAAATAACCTTTTAATAGCTTTATTACATGAAGCATTTTTCATTTGTTTGATATATGTCATATAATTAATTTTTTTTCCATTTTCTTTTAAACAAGAATAACTATTAATTGCTAAGTTTTTTAATTCTGTTTCATTGATTTTTTCAATTTCTTCATCTTCAAGCATTGGATTTAAAGCTGAACCACAATCATATATTGGAGAGTTTTCTACTTTTTCTGTATTTTTATTTAATAAAAATCCCCAATTTCCATTGTGTCTATCTGTATTTCCTATTAAACTGTCAATAACAAACATATCCCAAAATTTCTGCTTTGTTTCTTCTGTATTAATCATTTTATTTTCTTCTATTACTTCCATTATGTCATTTAACTCTGTTTCTATTTTTTTATCTGGATTTGTACTTAGTGCTAAGTTTTCAAATTCATATAATATATTATCATTGTTTGTAAAATCTTCACAAGCACATACTATTTTTTCTTTTCCATTATAGTTATATTTCCCAAGTATTGTGTTTTGAACTTTGAAACCGCATATTTTAAATATATTGCTTCCAATATATTCAGAAAAAGCATTATTGATATAGGATATATTTTTGTTTTTTTCTCTTACTGGGTCTGGAAATTTTACTAAATACTTTTTATTATTATATATTAGAGTTTTCTTTTTTTCTGAACCTTTATAATTGTTAAATTCTTCTATTGCATTTGTAAAATCTATCATTGCTTTTCCTCCACTTTTTTATTATCTAACTCTTTTCTTCTTTTAACAATAAAATTTTACTTCTTCTATATCATGTATTTCCTTCCATTTTGATACTATTAGGTTCACTATTTTCATTTGACCAGAAATAAATTTTATATCCGCATTAATTCATACATCATTTCTATCATTCTCCTTATTTTTATACCTTTAGTATAACATAATTGTTTGAATTTTACTATAACAATTTTACAGATTTTAATTTTTTTCTTTTGTAAGGCTTCTCCCCCTGAGTTAACAACTCAGGGGGAGAATTTTTTTACAAATGCTTTTATAAATCTTGCTGGGCTACAACAGTTAATATACTGTCTCCCAAAGAAGTCCTCAAAGTTCCCTATTTTTTTTGCAAATCCAGATTCTATTGCTGTCTTTATTCTTGACTCTACTTCTCTGATACTAGATGCAGCATATTCATTGGCAACTTTTACATATATGTCATTTTTTAAGTCTATTCTTTCAGAGTCTATTGCCAATAATATTGCACTTTTCAGGTATTTATACCCTACTAAGTGCTTAGGGATTAGTATTTCTAATTCCTCTGTTATTTTACGTTCCCGCTCATTTAATTCCATTTTAGTCTCCTTCCTAATTTTGCCAAGTTTGCATGTTTCTAAATTATTACATACATTTTTTATGTAAATTTCAAGATTTTAGTAATATTTTCCAGTTTTAGTCGTTTCGTTCGTTACAATTTACAGTTCTAATATATAAATTTTGGGTTGTAGGGATGATTTTATTATATAAAATCACAATGAATAATTAATAATGAATGGTTAATGATGAATAATAAATGTAGGGGCACATTGCATGTGCCCATTGAAATTACAGAAATTTAAACATTAATATTAATTATAAATATATTCATAACCATTGTAGGGGCTTAGGCAGCACCGTGCCCAAATAATTATAAATTTGATGTAATTTTAATATTAAACGATATATCCTATAATTTTATTGTTATGTTAAATGTTATAATTTTTGCCTATTTCAATGGGCACGGTGCGCCGTGCCCCTACAGATAAATGCATATTTTATAATAATAACAATGTTAAAATCTATATCTATATTTTTAAAATCATCCCCACAAACATAAATTTTTATGTTAGGATAGCTGCGAATTGTAACTCTCGTTCTTTGTTTATATTTACTTATAAGTTCTATTCTTGTGTTAAAATTTACGTTTTTTCCTGTAGTTTCTTGACATTCTGCGTTTTTTAGCATAATATTATTGTTAAATTAATATTTTATATAACTATGTCGATTTTTCTATCAATACTATATTTTTTATTTGGGAGCGAAAAATATGTTAAATATTGTATTATGTGATGATAACCCATCGTTTTTAAACGGGTTAGAGGAGATGTTGTTTAAACTATTTATCAAACATAATTTAGATGCCGACATTAGTTTTAAAACTGATTGCTCATCTAAATTATTGGAATACGTAAAGAATAATTCGGTTGATGTGCTATTTTTAGATATTACATTAAATAATAAAAACGTAGGTATGAGTGTTGCTGAAGAAATAAGAAAAGTTAATAAGAGTCTTCATTTGATTTTTACTACTGGTCATTTTGAGTTTGTTATGGAGGCTTATAAGGTTAATGCTTTTGATTATCTCGTAAAACCGATTTCTCAGGATAAGCTTGAGGAGACTTTACTTAGACTTTCTAATTATTTAGATAATTCTAATAATCGTTTTATTAAGATTAATGGCACTACTTTTATTAATCAAGATGATGTTCATTATATTAGGAAAGATGGCATGAAGTTAATTTTTCACACTAAGGATAATGAGTTTGAGACTTATAATTCTTTTTCTAAGATTAAGAATACTTTGCCTCGTCATTTTGTTAGATGTCATAAGTCTTTTATTGCAAATGTTTCTAATATTAGTCATATTGAATCTAATACTAATACTATATTTTTTAATAATAGCAGTAAATGCTATATTGGAGCTAGATATAAGAATGAATTTATGGATTTACTAAATGCTGAAAGTTCTTGAAATGATTTTCGGCATTTTATTTTTTGCTTATTTTTTATTTTATGGTTAATGTTTACTCTTTTGTTTACTTTGTTTTTTTATTTCTCATTTTTCCTTATTGTTCCTTGACATTCTCCCGTTTTTGACATAGTATTATTTAGTAATTTGAAAAAACTATCTAACTTTGTCGAATTTTCTATCAGTATTTATATTTTTTATTTGGGAGCGAAAAATATGTTAAATATTGTGTTATGTGATGATAACCTATCTTTTCTAAATAGATTAGAAGAGATGTTATTTAAACTATTTATCAAACATAATTTGGATGCTAACATTTGTTTTAAAACTGCTTGCCCATCTAAATTATTAGAACATGTAAAAAATAATTCGGTTGATGTCTTGTTTTTGGATATTAATTTGGATAATAGAAATGAAGGATTAAGTATTGCTGAGGAAATAAGAAAGTTTAATAAGAGTCTTCATTTGATTTTCACTACTGGTCATTTTGAGTTTGTTATGGAGGCTTATAAGTTTAATACCTTTGATTTTCTTGTAAAACCAATTTCTCAGGAAAATCTTGAGGATACTCTTCTTAGACTTACTGATTATTTAGATAATTCTAATAATCGTTTTATTAAAATTAATGGTACTACTTTTATTAATCAAGATGATGTTCATTATATTAAAAAAGATGGTATGAAATTAATTTTTCACACTAAGGATAATGATTTTGAAACTTACAATTCTTTTTCTAAGATTAAAACATCATTACCTCGTGATTTTGTTAGATGCCACAAGTCTTTTATTGCTAATGTCTCTAATATAAGTCATGTTGAGGCTAATACTAATACTATATTTTTTAATAATACTAGTAAATGTTATATTGGTCCCAGATATAAAAATGATTTTATGGAGGTGATAAATGTTGGAAATTCTTCGAACAATTTGGATAGCTTTAACTACACCTAATGAAGGCTTGACTGCTATTATTTTTAATAAGTTTGGAATACCTTTTGTTTTTATAGAAATAACTGTTGATATGTTATTGTTTACTACTGTCCTTGATATAAAATTTACTAGAAAACAATATTGGATGTGCTTATTTTCATTATTTACTTTAGGTTGTGTATCTAATCTTTTACTTGATAAACCTTATAGTTCTTATTTGGTAATGATTTTACATCCTGCAGTAATTTATTTAGTTTTTAAACCTCATTGGTTAAAGTGTTTATTGGCACAATTTTTTCTAGCAATTGTTTCTCTTCCTATAGAGTTAATATTTATTAGGCTTTGTTTAGTAATATTAAAGGTACCATACGAAACTGTATATAGTATTCCTTTACTTAGAATGATTTCGACTTTATTAATATATTCGTGTACTTTTATTACATATTTGCTAATTAAGAAATATAAACATTCGATTTTATTTACAGATTTGATGAGCAAAAGTAATAAGACAGTTATATTACTAAATTCAATAATAGGTGCAATTACAATTGCAACACAATTTTATTTGATTGGTTATTATAATGATAATCTCCCTTCTGGAATTATTCTTCTTAGTCTTTTGACATTAATTGCTTATTTCTTTATAAGTATTTTTAGTTTGTTTAAAACTACAAAACTTGAAATAACTAGTCAAAATCTAGAACAAGCTAGGGATTATAATAATACATTAAAACTTTTATATGATGATATTCGTACATTTAGGCATGATTTTGGTAATATAGTTCAATCAATAGGTGGTTATGTGGATAATGATGACATTGTTGGTCTTAAGCAATATTATAAACAATTGCAAATGGATTGCGAAGATGTGAAAAGCTTAGAAATGTTAAACCCAACAATAATAGATAATCCTGCTGTGTTTAGTTTATTAACTTCGAAATATCACAAAGCTACAGATTTAGGTATCTCTATGAAGATACATGTATCACTGAAATTAGAAAAACTAAATATGAAGATCTACGAATTTACTAGAGTTCTTGGCATTTTACTTGATAATGCAATTGAAGCCAGTGAAAAATGTGATGAAAAAATAATTAATTTAGAAATTAGAAGAGATGAAAAGTGTCCTAGACAATTGTTACTTATACAAAATACTTATTCTGATAAAAATGTAAATTTAAACAGAATTAATGAAAAAGGTTATACTTCTAAAAAGGATGATGGAAATCCTCATGGATTAGGTTTATGGGAAGTAAATAAAATTTTAAAAAGAGCTAAAAACTTAAATCTTTATACTACTAAGGATTCTATATTTTTTACACAACAGTTAGAAATTTATGATAAATAGTAGAAAGAGCATGATTAAATCTGCTCTTTTTTTCTTTATTTTAAAAGGTTATCTGGAGTTTTCCAAATAACCTATTTTCTATATTTATAATTTGTAACTTTTAAGTTATGATAGCGTCGAATTCTATCATTTTAAGGAAATATTATATTTTTTATTATTTTCTATGATATTTATTTTTCTAAAGACAAATCTTCTTATTTATCTTTTTTTATTAATGATGCTGGCATTTTAGGTTGATGTAACATACCTATTAACCAACAACTTGAACTTGAATTTTTTGCTGTTTTTTCTGCAATTTTAGCTATTGTCTTTACCATATTCCCTCTCCTTCCTTCGTTAAGTATATATAATCCAAAAGTCTCTTGCCGGCTTAAGAAACTTCCGATTAACAATTTTAGTCTGCATAAACTTCATGACCATATTTATTATGGTATAGCTTATACATTGGTCTTGTTATAAATATTGAATGTATTAAACATCCAATGATTAATATATTTGAAACAATAATATATTTGTTTGATAATATTATTGCTACTAGCAAAGTTAAGGTCATTATTATGTATGACATGATTTTTTTGAATTTTCTTTCCTTTTTTCTTAAAATTGGAACTGCTTCTGTATCTGCTGGTGCATATATACTTATTACTATCATACTGAATATCCATACTAATATAACTGCTAAATATGTATATGTACTTGGCATTATGGGTAAACTTTTACTTATTAGTATATTTCCACAGTAGATTGATGGAGTTGTAATTATACATGCTAAGTGACTTTTTGCATGTACTCCTCCAACAAAGTATTTGTATGGTAATAACATTATATATGCTAATATTGTTAATTTTAATATACCTAATATATATGCTATTCCTAGCATTATGAATAATTTAGGTATTTCCCCAATTATCATCTGTAGTCCATAATTTATGACTTCAGCACGTTCCTCATCAATGTCTGGCATTTCTTTTTTTATTCTTACCATTATAAAATCACAAATTTTATCAATCATCTCTTTCTTGCCTTCCTCTTCATAAGTTTGTTGATATTCAGATTTTATACTTTAAATTTGACGTTGTTTCATTTTCTTTATAAAAAGCCAAAAATCATTTACGAAATTTCCATTTTTTATTTTCGTAAATGATTTTTGACTTTTCATAAAATTATTCTAATATTTTCCAACTTCCTATTTTCTCTGGCAAGCATTCAAAGCTTAGTTCTTCTTTTGTTACAGGATGTTTAAATGTTAATTTATATGCCCATAGTGCTATTTGTTTGCCGTGTCCTCTTGTTCCATATTTTTGATCTCCATAGATACTATGGTTTATTCCTGATAATTGTACTCTGATTTGATGATGTCTTCCTGTGTGTAAGTTTATTTTTACAACTGATAAATTTATTTCTTCTTTGTATTTTATTACTTTATAATCTAGTATTGCTAATTTTGCGTTTTTTGTACCTTCTTTTACTATTTTACTTAAATTGTTTTTTTCGTTTTTTAGCAGATAGTTTTCTAAGTGTCCTTCTTCATTTTCAAATTTTCCGTCTGCTACTACTAGATATTCTTTTTTTAGTTCTTTATTTCTTACTTGTTCACTTAATCTTGCTGCTGCTTTTGATGTTTTTGCAAATACCATTACTCCACCAACTGGTCTATCTAACCTATGTATTAGTCCTAGATATACATTTCCTGGTTTATTGTCTCTTTCTTTTATGTGTTGTTTTATTATTGTTAGCATGTCTATGTCTCCAGTTTTATCTCCTTGTGACGGGATATTAGGCTTTTTTTCTACTACTATTATGTGGTTGTCTTCATATAAAATATTTAAATCCATTTTATGCCTCCCAACGACCATAAATCCCCGCTGGCAATATCAATTTTGAATTCGTCATTGGTAACCCAATTTCTCCTGAGGAAAATTGCCCTTTATATTTTGGATCTATATTTATTCTTAATATGTTCTCTAGTACTGTTCCTGATATTCCTGTGGTGTAAGAGTTTATTAGGAAAAATAGTGGTTTTTCTGATAGTACTTTTGTACATAGTTTTACTAAGTCTGATATATTATTTTCAAATTGCCAGATTTCCCCATTTGCGCCTCTCCCATATGATGGTGGATCCATTATTATTGCATCATATTTATTTCCTCTTCTTATTTCTCTCCCTACAAATTTGTTTACGTCATCTACTATAAATCTTACTGGATTTTTTTGTAGTCCAGATGATATTATGTTTTCTTTTGCCCAACTTACCATCCCTTTTGAACTGTCTACATGACATACATTTGCTCCTGCATAACTGCATGCTACTGTTGCTCCTCCTGTGTATGCAAATAGGTTTAGTACCTTTATTTCTCTTTTTGCTTTTTGTATTTTGTCTATCATCCAGTCCCAATTTATTGCTTGTTCTGGAAATAGTCCTGTATGCTTAAATCCCATTGGTTTTATATTAAAGGTTAAGTCCCTATATTTTATTTGCCAAGCCTTTGGTAAGTGGTTTACATATTCCCAGTTTCCTCCTCCTGTTTTGCTTCTATTGTATCTTGCATTTATATTTTTCCATTTATTTGGGAATGTCTTTTCTTTCCATATTATTTGTGGATCTGGTCTTACTAGATATACTTTTCCCCATCTTTCTAGTTTTTCTCCTTCTGCCATGTCTATTATTTCATATTCTTTCCAATTATTTGCTATGTTCATGTTTTTTCCTTCCTTTCTATGGTAGTATTCAATGTAGTTATATTAATACAAGAAATAAGAAAATTTTAAAACTTTTCTTATTTCTTGTCTCATCAATCTTTATTTATATATTCTTCTACAAGTTTTAATAACTCTTTTGCTGTTTTTACTTGCTCTTCTGTTTCTTCTGGTTTTACTATAAATTCATCGTCATAGTCAGAGTCTTCTCTTATTGTAGTTGCTTTTGATATTTTATGTCCAATTTCTTTAGGGAAAATTTCCGTATGAACATAGTTTTTATTAAAATATGCAGTTACATCTTTATGCCTTTTGAAGTCTATTGGCTCTAATGCTAAAACTGCCTTTATACTATGGAATATTGAATAATACGCTCTATTATTAGCTGATTTATAGAATTTCTCATCATATAGCATTTTACTTGCTAATAAATCTTCTTTTGCTTGTTCTAGCCTATGTTTAGATAATTCTTTTGATACTTTAGGATTCACTTAATATCACTCCTTCTCTTTTAACATTCATATAAAATGGTAGTGCTTCTAACCAGTAATTAAATTTATCTATATTCTTAATTAATGGCGACAAAGTAATATCAAATTCATTATCGTATTCAATATCATAAGCTATGTCAGATATCTTACTTCTATATTCTACTATTTCATCATCTGTTAAATCTGTTAAAATCATAATATCAATATCTGAACTTTTATTGAAATCACCTCTAGCATAAGAACCATATAGTATAATTCTCTTTACTCTATTTCCTAAAATATTATTTACTTGTAGTATAAATTGATTGATAACTTTATTTACATTATCTGGTATTTTGCTCATAGATTTTCCTTTCCCTAAAATTTTTATTTATTTTCATATACTATCTTTCCTGAAACTATTGTGTATTCTACTTGCCCTTTTAATTTTTTTCCTATCCATGGTGTGTTTTTTGATTTTGATACTATCATTTCTTCTGTGTATATATATTCTTTATCTGGATTGAATATTGTTATGTCTGCTGTATATCCTTCTTTTATTTGTCCTTTGTCTTTTAATCCCAAAAGTTCTGCTGGTCTATATGACATTAACCTTACCATATCTAAGTAGTCTATATGTCCTGGCTCAACTACATTTGTAATTGTTGCTGCTAAAGCTGTTTCAAATCCTATTATTCCATTTGGCGCACTTTCTAGTCCTTTATCTTTTTCCTCTTTTGCATGTGGTGCATGGTCTGTTATTATTGCATCTATTGTTCCATCTTTTAGTCCTTTTATTATTGCTTGTTTGTCCTTTTCTTGTCTTAATGGTGGATTCATTTTTGCATTTACTCCTGATTCTAATACTTCTTCTTCTGTAAAACTATAATAGTGTGGACATGTCTCACATGTTACGTTTACTCCTCTTTTTTTGGCGTCTCTTATCATGTTTACAGATGTTTCTGTGCTTATATGGCATATGTGGGCATGTATTTTGTTGGTTTCTGCTATTACTATATCCCTTGAGGCCATTATTTCTTCTGCTTCTGGTAATACTCCTTCTACTCCTAATTTTTCTGATACTTTTCCTGCATTTATTGCTCCTGCTGATACTGCTTTTTCTTCACAGTGTTCTGATGTGAAGCTTCCTAGTTTGTTTATTTCTAACATTGCTTGTCTTATTGTTTTTGCATTTGATACTGGACATCCATCGTCTGAGAATGCTACACATCCTGCTTCTAACATTTGTTTAAAGTTTACTAGTTCTTCTCCCTTTTCTCCTTTTGTGATACTTGAGAATGGTAATATATTACATAAATTTACTTCTTTTGCTTTGTCTAATATATATTTTACTGTTTCTGGATTGTCTGGTGTTGGTTTAGTGTTTGGCATTGGGCATATTGTTGTGAAGCCTCCTTTTACTGCACTTTTTGAACCTGTTTCTATTGTTTCTTTGTGCTCAAATCCTGGCTCTCTTAAGTGACAGTGCATATCTATCATTCCTGGCATAATATATAGTCCTGTACAGTCTATTGTTTTGTCTGCTTTATCTTTTAAATCCTTCCCTATTTTTATAATTTTTTCATTTTCTATTAATATATCCCTTTCTTCTTTTGTTTTACTCGCATAGTCTAGTATTGTTCCATTTTTTAATAATAACATATATTATACCTCCTATTTTGTTTTTTTATATATTATCACTTTTGTCTATTTTATTCAATAGAATTATATAATTATCTAGGTATTTAGTTACTAGACCAACATAATTTTTTAATTACCACGATAAACGAAAACTTTAAGAT
>CAOKMR010000060.1 GCA_948469815.1 uncultured Clostridiaceae bacterium
GGTAAAAATGGAATTGGAAAATCAAGCATTCTAAAACTTATTATAGGGAAAGAAAAGCAATATAATGGAGAATTTAAAAAAGTAAATGATTTGAAAATATCTTATGTATCGCAAAGTACAGAAGATTTAAAAGGAAATTTGAAAACTTTTGCACAAGATAATAAAATAGATGAAAGCATCTTCAAAGCAATGTTAATAAAAATGGGATTATCAAAATCAGATTTTGATACCAATATGCAAGATATGAGTGAAGGTGAAAAGAAAAAGGTTTTAATTGCAAAAAGCTTATCAGAACAAGCTAATATCTATATATGGGATGAGCCTTTGAATTATATTGATATATTAACAAGAATACAGATAGAAGATACTATTTTAAATTACAAACCTACTCTTGTTTTTGTAGAACATGATGAAACATTTATTGAAAAAGTAGCAACAAAAATTATTAATTTAGGGAGTATTCCACATTGGATGTCGAATTTTGCATATAATATTATTTTAAAATAGTGATACAAATTATAGAGATGACAGTAATAAATATTATTAGCAAATATAGATAAAGTTCATACTACTAAAATGGATATTAATAGGATTAAGAAAAATCTAAAACTGGATAAAGATGGTTTTGTTTTAAATAATTTACGACATTGAATATATTATAGAAATTTGAACATATTAATACTAAAATATATTTGAGGAGAGTATTAATGGAAGAAAAGGAAAGAAAAGAAGATACCACAAAATATGGAGAGTTTATTCCATCATATTTTGCATGGCTAACTTTGGAAAAACAAAAAGAAATTGCAGATAAATTGTCAGATATAACAAAAAAGTGAGATATTATCTCACTTTTTTGTTATATAGTAGAACCTTTGTCTAAGATATAGAAGGTTTGTCGAAGCTATTGAAAAGTAATAATAGAGTGTTATAATTTGAGAAAAAACAAGAGGAGAGATAGCAGATGATGGATTATAAATTTACAAAAAGTGCAAATAAAGCACTTGAACTTGCAAGTGAAGTAGCAATAAAATTAGGTCATAATTATGTTGGAACAGAACATTTACTATATGGACTAGCTGAAGAAAAGACAGGAGTAGCAGGAAGAGTTTTAGAAAAACAAGATATAACATCTGAAAAGATTTTAGACGATATAGAAGGATTAATAGGAAAAAACGAAGATGGAGTAGACAAAACTTTAGGATTTACCCCTAGAAGTAAAAAAGTATTTGAAAATGCTTTTAAAGAATCTAAAAAAATTGATTCAGACTACATTGGAACAGAACATATATTAATTGGAATAATTAGAGAAACTGATAGTATAGCATCAAGAATTATAAGCGATTTAGGAATAGATATTCAAACTATGTATAATGAAATAATGCAATTATTAGATGAGCAGGATTTTTCTAATGATAAAAATATAGAGAACAAAGGAAGAGGAAGTTATTCACATACATCTGTACTTAATCAATATAGTGTAGACCTAACGATAGAAGCAAAAAAGGGGAAGCTAGACAATATTGTAGGGAGAAATAGAGAAATAGAAAGAGTTATTCAGATTTTAACTAGAAGAACTAAAAATAATCCATGTTTAATAGGTGAACCAGGGGTTGGAAAAACATCTATAGCAGAAGGATTAGCGGAAAAAATAGTATCTGAAGATGTTCCAGAAATGTTAAAAAATAAAAGAGTTGTATCTTTAGATATTTCAAGTATGGTAGCTGGTGCGAAGTATAGAGGAGACTTTGAAGAAAGAATAAAAAAATCTCTAAACGAAGTTAGAAAAGCAAAAGACGTTATATTATTCATAGACGAAATTCATACAATAGTTGGTGCAGGAGCAGCAGAGGGAGCAATAGATGCTGCAAATATTTTAAAACCTTTACTATCAAGAGGAGAAATACAAGTAATAGGGGCAACAACTATAAATGAATATAGAAAATATATAGAAAAAGATGCAGCACTAGAAAGAAGATTTAGTTCAGTTATGGTTGAAGAGCCAAGTACACAAGACACTATATTAATTTTAAAAGGTATTAGAGACAAATATGAATTACATCATAATGTAAGAATAACAGATGAAGCATTAGAAGAAGCAGTATTATTATCTTCAAGATATATTAATGATAGATTTTTACCAGACAAAGCGATAGATATTATTGATGAAGCAGCTTCAATGACTAGAATGAAAAAATATACTTTACCAGAAAGAATAAAAGATTTAGAAGAAGAAATAGCAAATACTAAAAAAGCAAAAGAAGATGCAATAAATATACAAAATTTTGAAGAAGCAGCAATGTTAAGAGATAAAGAAGAAAAGCAAAGAATTAAAATAGATG
Organism: uncultured Clostridiaceae bacterium; assembly: GCA_948469815.1. Lineage (GTDB taxonomy): Bacteria > Bacillota > Clostridia > TANB77 > CAG-508 > CAKPSH01. The sequence continues at coordinate 2,340 of CAOKMR010000060.1, forward strand.
AAGAAAAAGAAAAATGGAATGAAAAAAACATAAAAGCTATTACAGATATTACGAAAGAGGATATTGCAAGTATTGTATCAACATGGACTAGTATACCAGTGCAAAAAATAACACAAGACGAAAATGAAAAATTAAGAAATTTAGAAGAATCATTACATAAAAGGGTAGTAGGTCAGAATGAAGCAATAGAAGCTGTAGCAAAAGCCATAAGAAGGGGAAGAGTGGGCTTAAAAGATCCTAATAGACCAATAGGTTCGTTTTTATTTTTAGGACCAACAGGAGTTGGTAAAACAGAAACAGCAAAAGCTCTTGCAATAGAATTATTTGGAAACGAAAGTACAATGATAAGGCTAGATATGTCAGAATTTATGGAAGGACATTCAGTAGCAAAACTTATAGGAGCTCCACCAGGATATGTAGGGTTTGATGAAGGGGGACAATTAACTGAAAAGGTTAGACGAAAACCTTACTCAGTAATTTTATTTGATGAAATAGAAAAAGCACATCCAGATGTAATGAATATTTTGCTACAAGTATTAGAAGATGGAAGATTAACTGATTCAACAGGAAGAACTGTAGATTTTAAAAACACAGTAATAATACTAACATCAAACATTGGTGCATCTTTAATAAATAAGAAAAAAACTCTAGGATTTACAGAAAAGGTAAAAGAAGAACAACAAAGAGAATATGAAGATATAAAAAAGGAAGTTATGACAGAAGTAAAAAGAAGCTTAAAACCAGAATTCATTAATCGTATAGATGAGATAATAGTATTCCATAAATTAAATGATAAAGAAATTGAGAAGATAATAGAATTGTTATTAGTACAGGTTGAAAAAAGATTAAGTGATAATGGTTATAATATTAATATAGATAGAAAAGTAATAGAAGAAATAAAAAAGCAAGGATATGATAAAAATTATGGTGCAAGACCTTTAAGAAGAAGTATTCAAACTTTGGTAGAAGATAAAATAGCAGAAGAAATTTTAGCAGGAACATTAAGAGTAGGAAAAAAACAATCTTATGAGTTTTCAAAAAAATAATAGAAATGAGCCCGCAATATATTGCGGGCTTTAGAGGTGTGATAGGATGTCACTGCTGCATAAGCGCCTTAACGAACTTACAACTAAAGTCATTATCCAGATACATAAGTGAAAATAAAAGAAAAAACAATTGCAAAATAAAAATCACGATGATATAATAAGAAAATAGGAAAACAGAAGGAAATATAATAAGAAAGGAAATTTGTAAATGGCAAAAATAAAATCTGTTTTTGTTTGCAATGAATGTGGATATGAATCAGCCAAATGGCTTGGAAAATGTCCAGCATGTAATGCATGGAATAGCTTTTTTGAGGAAAAGATATCAAAGGATCCAAAATCTTCAAGTGGAGGAGAAAAGAAGAAAAGTGCTACACCAACACAACTAAATAAAGTAGTTGGGAGCGAGCAGGCTAGAATGTCCACAGGATTTAAAGAATTAGATATGGTGCTAGGTGGAGGAATTGTTATCGGTTCATTGGTATTATTAGGTGGTGAACCAGGTATTGGAAAATCAACCTTAATTTTGCAGATTTGTGAAAAATTGAAAACAGATGGAACAATACTTTATATATCAGGAGAAGAATCAGCAGAACAGATAAAATTAAGGGCAGATAGATTAAAAGTTAATAGAGAGAGCCTTTTATTTTTAGGAGAAACTGATATTGATATAATAGAAGAAGCAATAAATACAACAACGCCAAAACTTGTTATATTAGATTCAGTACAAACTATTTATTCAGATGATATAACATCTGCTCCAGGAAGTGTAAGTCAAGTAAGAGAAATTACAGCTAGAATTATGAAAATATGTAAATCACAAGCTATCACAACTATAATAATTGGTCATGTAACCAAGGATGGAAATATTGCTGGACCAAGAGTTTTAGAACATATGGTAGATGTTGTTTTATATTTAGAGGGAGAAAGATACTTTTCTTATAGAATATTAAGAGGAGTAAAAAATAGATTTGGTTCCACTAATGAAATTGGTATGTTTGAAATGGAAGGGCTAGGACTTAGAGAGATAGAAAACCCTTCATCTGTAATGATTTCTGAAAGAGAAGAAAATCCAACAGGTTCAGTTGTAGTCGCAAGTATAGAGGGAACACGTCCACTATTAGTAGAATTACAGGCATTAACTACACAAACGGTTTTTGGCCTTCCAAGAAGAACAGCAAATGGAATAGATTATAATAGATTAACTCTTTTAGTTGCAGTATTAGAAAAGAAGATAGGATTAAATTTGGGAAATCAAGATGTATACTTAAATGTAGTAAATGGTATAAAAATTAATGAACCTGCAACAGATTTAGGAATAATACTTGCAACAGCATCTAGTTATAAGAATATACCAATTTCAAATAAACTTGCAGTTATTGGGGAAGTTGGATTAACAGGAGAGGTAAGAAATGTTAATTTAATAGAAAAAAGACTTAAGGAAATAGAAAAATTAGGATTTAAAACTTGCATAATTCCTGAAAGTAATAAAAGATACTTAAAAGATAAATTTAATTTAGACATAATAGCTGTCAAAAATATTAATGAAGCAATGAGAGGTGCAGGTTTAAAATGAGGGAAAGTAAAAATGATGATATAATTGAAGTTTTAAAATTAATATCACCAGGTACACCGATAAGGGATGGATTAAACAATATACTTAAAGCAAAAACTGGTGGATTAATAGTTATTGGAGATTCTAAAGAGGTTTTAGATATTGTAGATGGAGGGTTTAATATAAATGAAGAATATACTCCATCAAGGCTATATGAATTAGCAAAGATGGATGGAGCAATAATTATAAGTAGTGACTTAAAAAAGATATTATTTGCTAATGCTCAACTTATACCAAATTCATTAATAGAAACAAAAGAAACAGGAACAAGACATAGAACAGCAGAGAGGACAGCAAAACAAACTAAACAATTAGTCATAAGTATTTCCCAAAGAAGAGGAGTAATTACAGTATATAAAGGGAATTATAAATATGTAATGGAGAATACATCAAGAGTATTAGACAAAGCAAATCAGGCATTGCAAACGGCTGAAAAATATAAAAAAGTGTATGATAGAGAGATAAATACTTTAAATGAGTTTGAATTTAATGATATTGTTACTCTTGAAAATGTTATAACAGTAATTCAAAAAGCAGAAATGGTAATGAAAATGGTAGAAGAAGTACAAAGGCAAATATATGAATTGGGCGAAGAAGGACGTCTTGTTGAAATGCAACTTGAAGAATTAGTAGGAGACTTAGAAAAAGAAGAATTACTTATAATTAAAGATTATATTTCTAAGAGGAAAAATCCAGAAAAGGTTTTAAAAGAAATTATAGAATTAGATTTATCAAATTTACTGAACTCAACATCTATAGCAAAAATTCTTGGATATCAAAACTTTGACGACTTTGATGAGGTTGGAGTATATACAAAGGGATATAGATTATTAAATAAAGTACCGAAAATGCCATCTAATATAGTAGACAATTTAGTAAAATCATTTAAATCTTTTCAACATATTTTAATTGCAGATATTCCAGCTTTAGATGAGGTAGACGGAATTGGAGAAATAAGAGCTAGAGCAATAAAACAAGCACTACAAAGAATGCAAGAGCAATTTGTTTTTGATAAACTGTTGTCTTAAAAAATTTTTAATGTTATAATATTAAAGATTATAAAAATAGATGTGGTTAAATCTGTAAAAATCAAAAGATTGATACCAAAGAAAGGAAGGATAAAAGTGAAAAAGGCAATATTAATAATAGCAATAATTTTAGTTATAGTTTTAATTAGTGGAGTATGTGTAGGCATAATTTTAAATGCAACACAAAAAATTGATAATCCAATTGCAACAATAAAGATAAAGGGATATGATCAAGACATTGTAGTAGAGTTATATCCAGAATATGCAGAGAATACAGTTGCAAACTTTATAACACTTGCAAATAATGGATTTTATAATGAACTAAAAATTCATAGAGTAGAAGATACTTTAATACAAGGAGGAGACTCTAGTGGAGATGGAACTGGAAGTCCAAGCCTTAGTGATTTAGATAAAAGTATTGAAAAAGGATCTGATGCAGATGAGCATTATGCAATTCCAGGGGAATTTCAAAAGAATGGATATGAAAATAATACTTTAAAATTTGAAAGAGGAGTTATAGGAATTGCAAGAGGAGATTATACTACATATTCTTCTAGCTTAAAAAAGGAAAGTTATAATTCAGCAGGTTCACAATTCTTTATTATGACAGAAAGCTTAGCAAGTCTAAATGGAAATTATGCAGCCTTTGGAAAAGTAATAAGTGGAATGGAAACTGTAGATAGTATTTCAAAAGTTGAAACAGCAGTTGATGAAGACAAAAACGAAGAAACAGGAGAAGTTACTAAAAACGAGACTACAAGACCAGCAACAGATGTAATAATAGAAAGTATAACAATAGATACACATGGGGTAGAATACAAAAAACCAAAAACAAATGAAGTATTTGATTTATATTCATGGTATATGAAAACATACTCTAATAGTTCATCAACAACACACACACATTAAAATTAAATAATAAAATGACACATATTACTGTGTCATTTTATTATTAATGAATGGATAATAATGAATAATGAAAAACGAATAATTTTTGTTTTTAAAATTCACAATTTTTAGGTGTTCTAGGGAATGGAATTACATCACGTATATTTTGCATTCCCGTCAAATACATCATCATTCTTTCAAAACCTAATCCAAAACCAGAATGTACAACAGAACCATATTTTCTTAAATCCATATACCAATCATAAATACTTTCATCCATACCTAAGTTTTTAATTTTAGACATAAGTTTGTCAAAATCTTCTTCTCTTTGGCTTCCACCAATTATTTCACCTATCCCTGGAGCTAAAAGGTCTGCTGCTGCAACAGTTTTACCATCAGGATTTTGTTTCATATAGAATGCTTTGATTTCAGCTGGATAATCAGTAACAAATACAGGTTTACCAAATAATTTTTCACATATATATCTTTCATGTTCGGTTTGCAAATCAGTTCCCCAAGATACTTTATACTCGAAATTATCATTTACTTTTTCAAGTTCTTTAACTGCATCAGTATATGAAATTCTTCCAAAATCGGAAATTATAACATTATTTAATCTATCTAAAAGAGTGTTATCTATGAATTTATTAAAAAACTCCATTTCTTCAGGGCATTCTTCTAAAACATAAGAAACTATATATTTTATCATATCTTCTGCTAAATCCATATCATCTTTTAAATCAGCAAAACAAATTTCAGGTTCAATCATCCAAAACTCAGCAGCATGTTTTACAGTATTTGAATTTTCAGCTCTAAAAGTAGGACCGAATGTATAAATATTTCTAAAAGCAGTTGCAAAAGATTCACCATTTAATTGTCCACTAACTGTTAAATGAGCAGGTTTATTAAAAAAATCTTTAGAATAATCAACATTACCTTGTTCTGTTAATGGCACTTTTGTAAGGTCAAAGGAATTTACATTGAACATTTCTCCTGCACCTTCTGCATCACTTGAAGTAATGATAGGAGTATGAACATATACAAAACCTCTTTCTTGGAAAAATTTGTGAATTGCATAAGATAAAACACTTCTAACCCTAAATACTGCGCTAAAAGTATTAGTACGAGGACGTAAATGTGCGATAGTTCTTAAATACTCGAAACTTGTTTTCTTTTTTTGAAGAGGATATTCAAGTGATGACAAATTTTGAATCTGTATTTCATTTGCTTTTATTTCAAATGCTTGTTTAGCACCTTCAGTCTTAACAAGTTTTCCTATAACTTTGATTGAAGAACTAATAGTTAATTTACATATATCAGAGAAATTAGGCAAATTATCTTCAAAAACAATTTGTACATTCTTAAAGAAACTACCATCATTTAATTCAATAAAACCAAAATTTTTAGAAACTCTTACAGTTCTTACCCAACCTTCTAAAGTAACAATTTTTTCAATATATTTATCAGTATTGCGATATAAATTTTTAATAATTAAATTTTCCATAGAATTCAATCCCTTCAATATTTATATAATTACATATTATATACTAAAATTGGTAAATAATTCAAGACATTACAGAAAAAATATATAAAATGAAGAATGGCATACTGTGAAACCACAATGCACCATTCCTCTTTATGTATAAACATAAACTCCTCAACATTAGGCAATTTACCTAATGTACAAATATATTATCATAAAATATAGTACTTGTAAACATAAAATGAGGAAATTTATATGAAATTTTTTTAAAATGATAGAAAAAAGTAGAAAAATATGTTAATATATAAACTATCAAATAAAGAAATATAATATTTGAAACTGAATATATTTAAAGAGGGGATATCAATGAAAAAGAGAATATATTTTATTATATCAGCAATAATACAAATTATTATTGCACTTTATATTATAGTTCTAGCAGATACTATAGTTCAAAATGAAATACAAGCATTTCAAGAACTATATGAGACAATGCCTATTGACATGATAAAAAGTATGATAGAAAATATTGAAAGAAATGGAGCAAATTCAATAAGAATTTGTTCAAGTATATGTATAGCTATTAATGTAGGTGTAATAATTACAGCAATAAAAAATAATATTTTAAGAAATAAAGGTTTATTAATTACTGGAAGTATTATATGTTTATTATTTGCTGGAAACCAAATAGTAGAAATTTTAGCTATTGTAAATATAATAGTATTAATAGCTTTAAAAAGAAAGAATCCAGAAGATTTTCCAATAAAAAAAGAAATACCAAAGCTAGAAGAAATAGCAATTACAAAGAAAGAAATTTTTATAGGAATAGCACTAGTACTAATATACTTTTCACAATTTATATGGGGAAGCTATATTATTAAATCTAATATTTTAAGATGGTCAATAATAATTATATTTTATTTAAGTGTACTTGTTTTATCTATTTTATTTTGGAATAAAAGTATAAAAAGAGACTTAAAAGTATTCAAAGAAAACTTTGGAACATATATAAGATTTATATTGCCAAGATTTGGATTAATGTATATAGCTTATTTTGTGGTAACAATATTTACAATAATAATTACTAAAAATATAGGTTCTGTAAATCAACAAAATTTAGAAAGTTTACCAAGTTGGTATGTAATACCATTAGCGATAATATATGCACCAATAGTAGAAGAAACAATATTTAGAGGATTAATACATAAATTAATAAAAAATGATACCATATTTATTATAGTATCTGGAATCAGTTTTGGACTATTACACACTATTTCATCAGAAGTAACTTTACTGAATGTAATATTTAAAGCATTGCCATATAGTGTACTTGGAGGATTTTTAGCATATATATATTCAAAGACAGAAAACATATCTACAAATATGTTTTGCCATGCAGGAATTAATTTAATTGCATCATTATTAACATTAATGTAATAGAAATTAGAGGTTAAAAAATGGAAATAAGAAAAAATGAAGAATATATCGTAGATATAATAGACAATGGATTTGAAGGAGAGGGAATAGCAAAGATTAACAATTTCACAATATTTATAAAAGGTGCAATCAAAGGAGAAAAGATAAGAATACTAATTTTAAAAGTTAATTCATCTTATGCATTTGGCAAAATATTAGAAATAATAAAGCCATCAGAATACAGATGTGAAGAAGATTGTAATTCATATAAAAGATGTGGAGGGTGTGACTTAAGACACATTAAATATGACAAAACTTTAGAAATTAAAAGAAATATGGTTCAAAGTCTAGTAAATAAAACTTTAAGAAATAAGGTACAAGTAAATGACACAATAGGAATGGAAAAACCATTTAATTATAGAAACAAAGTACAATACCCAGTTGGATTAAATAAGAAAGGAGAGCCTATATTTGGTATTTTTGCAAACAGAACACATGATATTATAGAAATTAATAATTGTAAAATACAGACAAAAATCTCAGAACAAATAGCACAATATATAATTAAATTTATAAGAGAAAATAACATACAAGTATATGATGAAAAAAACAATAAGGGAATATTTAGGCATATTATAGTAAAAATAGGAATGGCAACAAAACAAATAATGTGTATATTAGTAGTTAATGAAGAAAACGTAAAAAAAGAGAAGGAATTAGTAGAAGGATTAAAAGAAAGATTTCAAGAAATAAAAACAATAGTAAAAAATATAAACAATAAAAATACGAATGTTATACTAGGTGACAAAAATGTTATTTTATATGGAGATGGATACATAGAGGACAAATTAGGAGAATATACATTTAAAATATCACCAATGTCATTTTATCAAATAAATCCAATACAAACAGAAAAGCTATATAACTTAGCTATAAAAAGAGCAGAATTAACTGGAAATGAAACAATATTAGATTTATATTGTGGGATAGGAACAATAGGTATATTTGCATCAAAACATGTAAAACAAGTATATGGAATTGAAATTATACCACAAGCGATAGAAGATGCTAAAGAAAATTCAAAAATAAATAATATAAAAAATACAGAATTTATGGTAGGAGATGTAGAATTTGCGTTATCTGAATTATTAGAAAAAAGAAAAATTTTACCAGAAGTAGTATTTGTAGATCCACCACGAAAAGGTTTAGACAACACAACAATACAAAACCTATTAAAAATAGAACCAAAAAAAATAATCTATATAAGCTGTAATCCTGCAACATTAGTACGTGATTTAAAAATTTTCGAAGGAAAATATGAAATAAAGGATATTACACCAGTAGATATGTTTCCTTGGACGAAGCA
>CAOKMR010000061.1 GCA_948469815.1 uncultured Clostridiaceae bacterium
TCCTTATTCTAAACAAATAAGGGCATATTGTTTTTTCATAAGTTAACGATACGGAAAGGGAGTAAATATGCTCAGGAACAAAACATTGTTTATTTATATTATGTTCACCATTGTGATGGTCTTAGCTGTTATAAATAAGAAGAATTTGCATATTGATGAAGTAGCCAGTTATATTTTGGCTAATAATACTCAAGGTACAACATTAAGTTTTGAAGAAGGCATTACATATACGCCAGCAAAAAAGATTTGTTTAATGATGGATTTATTTTGTCAGTCATTGGTGGAAATGACGATAAAATTATAAGTATGATTCAAGAAAATTATCCGTATTTAAATTAATATGAGGAACTTGGTACCTTTGCATATGCAACAACATATTATTTATATACAAATGAAGAATAATTGAAACTTGTAAAATGAAAAAAATTATCATATTGCATTAAGGCTTATATATGCAGATACATAACAAAATTTTAAGTATCCGCATATGCAGTATACTTTACAAATAAGGGAGCATAAATAGATGCAGTTTAATTCATATATATTTATTTTAGCATTTCTACCACTAATGATTATATTATACTTTCTTTTAAATAAGTATAATTTTATTGCAGGGAAAAGTATTCTGATTTTTGGAAGTTTATTTTTTTATGCTTACTCAAATAAAACTACTTTAATATTTTTAAGTATTAGTGTTATTATCAATTATTCTTTTACGCTTCTCATAAGGAAATTTAAATGGAAAAAACTATTTTTAACAGTTCCAGTTATCATTAATATAGGATTTCTGTTATATTTTAAATACTTGAATTTTGTAATTCTAAATATTACTAATTTATTCAAAATCGAATACTCTTATAAAGACATTGTTTTTCCTATAGGAATCAGCTTTATTACCTTTCAACAAATTGCATATTTAGTATCTATGTACAGAGAAGAAATTGTTTATGACAATTTTGTGGATTATTTAACGTACATTTTATATTTTCCTAAATTATTAATGGGGCCGCTAGTAGAGCCAGCTGATTTTTTAAGTCAAATTAATGATTCTGAAACCAAAAAAATAAATTGGAACCACATTGCAGAAGGGCTGAAAATATTTAGTTTTGGATTATTTAAAAAAATGCTGTTGGCTGATACATTTGCAAATGCCGTTTCATGGGGATATGCCAATATCGATATTGCAACTTCAATGGATTGGTATCTCGTGATGCTTTCGTATACTTTTCAAATTTATTTTGATTTTAGTGGATATAGTGATATGGCTGTTGGGATATCTCGTATGTTTAATATTACATTGCCAATTAACTTTGACTCACCCTATAAGGCAATCTCTATTCGAGATTTCTGGAAAAGATGGCATATTTCATTAACTGTTTTTTTAACAAGATATATTTATATTCCACTAGGGGGAAATAGAAAAGGAAAAATACGTACCTATCTAAATACGATGATAATTTTTCTGATTAGTGGAATTTGGCACGGAGCAAACTGGACATTTATTCTTTGGGGAATTTTGCATGGTATACTTAGTGTGTTTGAACGTATTTTTGAGAAAGCAGAGAAAAAAGTTATAGAGCCAGTTCGATGGTTCTTTACATTTTTATGGATAAATATACTATGGCTTCTCTTTAGTGCAAATTCAGTGTCTCAGTGGAAAGTTATTTTAACAAAGATATTTACTTTTCAAAACACATCAATTAGTGATGAATTGATTAACGTATTTAAAATCCAAGAGTTAAATGTTGTAACAAATATGTTTCACCTTGAAAATATGACATCAAATATAAGGGGCTTATGGCTACTTGCCTTTATTATTATTTCTTATGGAATCTGCCTGCTGCCAGAAAACAACTATAAAAAAATGTCCAAATTGTCGCTTGTAACTATGATTTTAGCGGCAGTCGCTTGCAGCTGGAGTATTTTATGTTTGAGCAAGGAATCAGTGTTTGTATATTTTAATTTTTAAAAACGGGGATACAAGATGAATTCAAAATTATGGATAATAGGATATTTATTTATTGTATTAGGAGCATTGGGAGGAGTTGGCAGTCTGGTATATACGATAGATCCATTTTTTCACTATCACAAACCTAATACAGAAAAATATTATTATACAATAAATAATCAAAGGAGTCAGAATGACGGAATTATTAAGCATTTTGAGTATGACGCCCTGATTACAGGAACATCAATGACTGAAAATTTCAAAACATCCGAGATGGATTCTATCTTTGGAACAAACTCCATAAAAGTACCTTATTCAGGAGGATCCTATAAAGAAATTAACGATTGTGTAGAGACAGCACTGAAACATAATTCATCCGTTAAAATTATAGTACGTGGACTTGATCAAGGCAACTTTTTTGTTGAAAGCAATAAGTTAAGATCTGACTTAGGTACATATCCAACTTATCTTTATGATAACAATCCATTTAATGATGTACAGTATTTATTTAACAAAGATGTAGTACTAAACAGAATATATCCAATGTTACAGAACCAGAGGCATGGAATAACTTCTTTTGACACATATTCGAACTGGCAAAAGAATTATACATTTGGAATCAACACAGTATGTCCCAATGGAATTGCGATAAATAATACTACGAAAAATGTGATTCACCTGACAGATGAAGACAAAGCTATTATTCATGATAATATATATAAAAATGTTACTTCACTTGCAGAAAAATATCCACAGGTAACGTTTTACTATTTTTTTACTCCATATAGCATTGTATGGTGGCTAAATCAAGTTTCTACTGGAAATATTTACCGTCAAATTGAAGCAGAACAGTACACTATTGAAATGATTCTGAAGTGTGATAATATTAAGTTGTATTCTTTCGATAATAGAACAGATATAATAACGGATCTCAATAATTACAAAGATAATATACACTATGGGCAATGGATTAATAGTCTGATGCTTAAATGGATGTATGAGGGACAGTACTTGCTCACTAAGGATAATTATAACGAATATATTCAGGAAAAACTCTCTTTCTATACATCATTTAACTACCTTACTTTAGCTGAACAGGAAGATTATGAAGCTGATTTACTTGCAGATGCATTATTAAATAAGGAGTTGAGCGATATTGAACCCATGGATTTACTTGCTGATGAGAGGCAGTTAAATCTTTCAGGAGCTTTATTGATAGCCGATCAATATGATGGAAATACAGGAATTGAGTGTAATGGTAGGTTAGAATGTGATGTGGGCAGTTTAAAGAATCTATCGGAATATCTAATAAACTCAGAATATATTGGTGCAAAGATTGCTGTTACAGATATTGACAATTATAAATACTTAACATTTTATGGTAAAAAAATTAAAAGTCATGGACAACCCTCGGTATTCTTATATAATGAACAAAATGAAAAGATAGCAGAACTGACCAGAACTTACAACGACATTGATACTGAATGGCATTTATATACAATCGATATATCAAATATAAAGGGAAATGTTTCTATTATTTTTAACGGAGGATATGTTGACAATACAGGAAGTAAAGATTCTTCTTATATATATAGCAAAGTTTATTTATATTAATGGCACAGCCTTTCTCACAGCATCAGGCAAAACTCGCCTGATGCTGGTCTATACCTCTTTAAAGAATCATTATATTACTGTAAATCAATTTCCCTAAATACATACTCGGAATCTTCGTTACCTGTATAATCTATATATCCCCCATTAATAATAATAGTTGCTCTCCCATCTAAATTAGAGACATCAATCGAATAATTATTCCAGTTATTATCTATTTGCTCATATTTTTTTGAAAATTTCAATAACAACTTCTTATTTTCATCATATATACAGATTGTGGGTTCACCATGATCCTTTATCTTTTTTCCTTTAAATGTTAATATACTGTATTTACTAATATCGTCTATGTTCAGCTTACACCCTATATATTCGTTATTTATTAAATATTCTTCTATCGAACACTCAGAATAATCTCTACGCAATGCCCCTTTACATATTAATTCCAATTCATTATCTTCGCCTTGAATTAATTCTGCACTGTTTATTTCATAACTATTATCTTCGAAAATATTTTTGTCTGGCTCAATATAATAACTTGACCCACATGAATACTCCCCTATCATTTTTAAATTTTCTTTATCATCAACAAAGTTATTAATAATTTCATCTTTATTGTCTACTCCCATTAAAACAAGCACATAACGATTATTTTTTATTTCTTTTTTTATTTCTTGCAGCAAATTATAATTGTTTACATTTACAAATTTTATAGAATTATAATATTTTGACTCCACAAACATAGGCATTATTTGCCAATTTTGTTTATAAATGCATATGCAATCTTCACCTTTATATTTTTCTAATTCACTTTGCATTGTAACATTTTTCAAATGTAAGTCTTCCCAAATACAATTATTCCACGAACCAACAATAATTATTACAAGCATAATGCTTATCAGCGTATTAATTAGTTCTTCATTAGAATTTAATACTTCTTTTAGCATAACATATATTAAAACTACTATAGCTAAATAACTCAAAGCATAAATTGGATGAACATATCTTCCTACTTGATAAACAGCTGCTTTTGAAATAAATAAAAATGTAAAAAGAGTAGGCAACACTAAGAGAATCAATCTAGAAATATTTATAGAATTTTTAAATTCTGCTATTTTTTTATGGTTAATAATAAGCAAAAACATAATCAATATGATTAAATACTTACCTACCCCCCCAAACATATGTATCAATATTATTTCCAAAACTTTTTATCCCCATAAGAAAAGTACTCATATCTTTTAAATTATCAATAGACTGAGTTCCCCTATATCCCTTAAACATATGATTTAACATATCGGGAAAAATCAAATACGAAACAAACCCCGAAAGCATCATACAAGCAGAGAAGCAAAAACATTTCGTATATTTTTTTTGAATAAGAATTATTAACACATAAATCGTTGATATGCATACACAAAAGATTATGCAATAATAATGGGTTAAAGCTCCCAATATTGCAAAAATACATGAATATAATAAAAATTTTTTATATTTATAATCTTCGTCTAATCCCCTGAGAAAAATATAACACATACCGCTGTTGACAAACATAGACATAATATACATTCTCAAAAATGATACTGCTGATAAGTAGCCTGCACTTATAGCAAAAGATAATAATACTATATAATTAACTGTTTCATCTTTTATAAAAATAGACAATATTTTATTTACAATATGTAGTATTAGAATTCCAAATATAATATTTATTATTCCTGCTGTCCATTTTGTAAAATAATTCGGTGTAAAAGAAGATACAAAATGAACTAAACAATAATACAATGGAGGATGAACATCTCTAATCTGGTTCTCCCATACCATTTCATAATTTAAAATGTTTTTTGGGCTTAATGTTAAGTGTGAAATAAATGGACTATCAGCTGGTTCATATTCTTTTCCATCTTCAATTTCTATATTCAAGTCTCCATCATGATTAGCTAAGCTATATGAATATAACTCATCAACATGATAATTTTTTTTAGAATTCAAAACGATAATTGAAATTATTATAAATATAATATATACACATATTCTTTTGTCGAGTAATATTGATTTTGATTTCATCATTAACCTTCCTTTTTATATAATCAAACTGCTAAAAAGATCAACTTTAGATAACCAAAAAATTACATATCTTCTGATAATTTGACGAGTCTTGCTTGCATATTTGGAATTAATTAACTTTTTGGACATCTTTAAAACAGCGTTAGTTCCATACTACGGTCATGACAATTGATGAATTTTTTTGTCTATTTTCTTCATTAAATTTGATAATTAATCAAGCATATATGTAATTATAACATTAGTAATAATATATGTTATAGTTCATGAGATTAATGAAGTCTATCCTTCTCCATCCCTTTCTTTTTTATTCTATCACGCAAATTTACCTGTTAGGCTTCTAAAACATCTCCTTATTTTTCTTGGTATCCAAGTAATAAGCATCCCTAACCTATACGAATAACTATTCAGAATTCTCTCCCTATCAATTTCTATTTCATCATTTTTTTGTTTCAGCATAATATTCTCATCTGTTAAAAAATTATTCGCATTTCGCAACACATTATTTTCATTCATTAAAGAATCATTAGCATTCCGTAACACACCATTTTCATTGTTTTTATGTGTTCCATTTAGTCTATTCTTAGCATCCTGATATTTTTCATTTAGACTCTTAAATTTATCAACAGTAGTCTTAACGAAGACGATAAAATACATTTTCTGCATATAATCATCAGTACAGGAGTCAATATTATCATCTTCAATCTTCTGCATTTTGTCGATTACAATCTTATTTATAAGCGATAACTCTTTTGATAATGCTTCTTTAGTATCAGCAAGTTTAAAACTATAATTTTCTGCAAAGTCAAGCATGGCATAAATCGTCATGAAATAGCCATATACATTTTTCATAGTAACTTTTCTTGTCATAATGGAATTTCCATGTACTCTACGATAATAATATTTTTTGTTTATATATTTCACTCTAGTAGCCATAAGCAGACTCTGCAATGTAAATAAATTATCTTCATGCAGTATTCCTTCATAAAATGTTATTTCGTTATCTTTTATAAAACTGGTTTTCATAAAATGAAGGCAAACTGATGGTTTAAAATCATTATTTTGTATACATTCACTGAAATATTCTTCTCCAAGACAGACTTCATTAGAATTATACTTTCGCTCATAAAATGATTTATAATTACTATTTTTTTCTTCATCCTCCTTAGTTTCAAAAAAGGCAACTGCATCAAAATCAATAATATCCGTATCATCCTGCTCTGCCACAGTGTATAAATATCTAATAGAATCTAAATCTAAGTAGTCATCACTATCCAAAAACATTAAATATTTGCCTTTTGCTCTTGATATCCCAACATTTCGGGCAGAGGACAAACCTCCATTTTCTTTATCAATTATTTCAATTCTTTCATCATACTTTGAAAATTCTTCAACAATACTTCTGGAATTATCTTGAGAACCATCATTAACACAGATAATTTGCAATTCCTTCATAGTTTGATCTCTCAGAGATTCCAAACAATCTGATACATATTTTTCATCATTGTAAAACGGAACAATAACAGAAACTTTAACATTATCAGATTTTCTTATCACGTCAAACTTATCATCTATATTTCTATTTTCGTATTCGATATCATCTTTTACCTCATTAGTCCATAATAAATAATATAATGATTTAAGAAATTCTCTATACTTTTCATCTAATCCATCTTTTTTAAGAACTGTATAATTAGCAACCTTTTCAGCGATCCCTACCAAGTTTAAAAAGGTTTTCGTATCAGTCACTTCGTGAATTACATCAATAAAAATATTTTTATAATTTACTGATAATCTTTTGGCTGTCAAATAATGTAACTCATTTAATCCATATTCATTGGATAATCTTAAATTATCAATCAATCCTTTAAGTAGATCCGAAGCCTTTCTTTCCGTCCATTGTATTGTCTTAAAGTTGCCAACTCTATATGCATATGTAACCTTGGAAATAGCATAAAACTTCTTAGCATGAACCATCGCATTAATAAAAAATGGTGGATCTTGAAATCTAACATACAGTGGAAAATATATATTATGCTTTCTTAAAAATTCTGTTTTATAAACGAATCTGTGATACCCAAACTCAAATTGATACTGATTATAAAACATCAACATATCTTTATCAAATTTATATTTACTTTTTTCCCATTTAAAATCTGTTATTACATCACCATTTGGATAATACTCGCTAAAAGAGCCGCCACAGATATTTACATTATGTTCCTTGGCAGTTATATATAATGTTTCTAAAATGTCACTTTCAGGATACCAGTCATCTGGATCCATAAAACATATATATTCTCCTGTCGCAATATTCATTGCATTATTTCTAGCTGTAGCCACTCCTAAATTTTCCTGATCAATAAGAACAATCCTGTCATCTATTGCCATATATTTTTTTATGATTGAAAGTGAATTATCTTGCGATCCATCATTTACACATATTATTTCTATATCTTTAAGTGTCTGCCCAATGGCTGTATCTAAGCATTCTTCTAAATACTTCTCCATATTATAGATTGGAATAATGATTGATACTTTAGTATTTTTTCTCATTTCTAACCTCTTAATTTTATTAGTTTTCTTCTGCATATTCTTGGTAAATAAGTGATCACTCTGCCTACTTTATATGATAATGAGTTCATTATATGCTCTATTTCATTATTTAACTCTAATTTTTTAGATTCCAAATCATTAATTGTCCATTTTATATCACCTATTTCTTTATTTAATTTAAACAATCGTTTTTGCCGTTCAGATATGTCATTCAAAAACTTTTGTTTTTCATCTTCAGTCAATAATAAATAAATACGTATACTCTCATCAATCAGCCGTTTCAAATATAAATCAATATAGTTATTTGCCTCTATATCTGATATATTCCATCTATCCAAACTTTGAAGTATTTTATCATACGATATAAACAGGCCATACACATTTCTATGTGTATATCTGCTAGTCATTATCGAATTACTTCTTATTCTCCTCATGTAATACTCTCTATCTAAGCATCCAACTTTATTAGCATTAAACAATGTAAAAAAAGTATACAAATTATCCTCATGAAGTAACCCTTCACAAAATTTCACGTTGCTCTCTAACAAATATTTTTTTCGTATCATTTGTAAACACGCACTAACAAGATATTTATCACCCCGAAACATATTTATAAATGCATCAATGCCTTTAATCGGTTTTTGAATATTCATATTTCGTAAATAGTATGTATTCAAACGATTCATTTCATTCTCAATAAAATCATTTCCTTTTTCTGTTGTAAATACCTTTGCAGAAAAGTAAACAATATCATATTTATATTTTTCCGCTGCAAAATACAATTCTTTTAACGCTTGATGTTGTAATTTGTCATCGGCATCAAGGTAAATCAAATATTTACCATTTGAATATTTTATCCCTTCATTCCTTGCTACAGATAATCCAGCATTAGTCTGGCAAAAAACTTTAATTCTATTGTCTTTTTTCTTATATTGGTCCAATATATATTGTGTATTATCCGTAGAACCATCATTAATACATATTATCTCTATTTCCCTTAATGATTGCGATATAACACTATCTAAACATTCAGCTAAATAATTCTCCATATTATATATTGGAATAATAACTGAAATTTTTACCATATTTCTTCCTCTATAAGTAGCATAATTAAAATTGATTAAATACCGTATATTTTCACGTTATAGACTTGTTAAAAAACTATATTTCTTTGTCGTAAAAATCGTTGATGATTTTCTGCCATCATAACGTTTCATCACGTATTCAATTCCATTTTCCTCAAATGTATTCTGCAACAATTTGATTGTATTCGTTTCACCTGTTCTCTCTGTGTCATCAAGCAAAAGCACAAAATCTGACTCTAGGCATTCAGGTAATATTTTTAATATATCAACCCTGGCGTACTTAATCGCTTTACCTCCCAAAGGTGCATCGATACAGATAAAATCAAACTTTTGTCCCCTGAATTGTTCTTCAAATCCTTGGTACATTATCACAGCCTCATCATCCAGATATTTATCTGTAATCGTATCAATATTTACAAAC
This sequence comes from uncultured Clostridiaceae bacterium, assembly GCA_948469815.1. Lineage (GTDB taxonomy): Bacteria > Bacillota > Clostridia > TANB77 > CAG-508 > CAKPSH01. The sequence goes on from CAOKMR010000061.1 coordinate 9,686, forward strand.
TTCACATTATCAGGTACTTCGTATGTTGTTGCAAAGAATTCTATCCATTTAGGATCATGTTCGACTACCTGATGTTCAGCATGATAATATCCGCTGTATTGTGATATCATCCTTGTAGTCTGTCCTAATCCCAGTTCAAGGATTTTCTTAGGCTTTACAGAATCCAATATCCTATACATCACATACAGCATCTGGTATCCTGCTGCCCATCTGCCCGGGGCAAATGCCTTGTTCATTAGCCAGACACTGTCCTTTATTACATCATGAAAAACATTAGACCAAGTATTTTCTTCTTCTATCCTGCCTAACAGGGTGATCTTATCAATCTGAACGTTGTATTTGTCCATTAGATTCTTTTGATCCATGGTAATTTTAGAAGTTATATCATTTACTACATCAATACTTGTAACAATTTGATCATTTATGCTCTTTGCAGCTTCATCAAACGAACTTCCTACATTTTTTATTAATGTAGCAATTTCATCACATATAACATCCTGCTTCAGATTTGCTTTCTGTACTTCATCTCCAACTGCGTTGATGAACTTTATAATCTCATCCTGTCTTTGATGCAATTTTTCCTGATTTGAATTAGCCTGATTTAATGTATCTTTTATTTCTTTCAACAAATCAGCATATAGCGAATTATTCTTCCTAAATTCCTCCGCCACATCCAAAATCTCACGATGCATATTCTCAGTCTCTTGTATGACTGCACTCATCATAGACGCTTCATTCTCTTTACTCTTTCTAAATTCCTCCGCTACATCTAAAATTTCACAATGTATATTCTCAGTCTCTTGTATAACTGTACTCATCATAGACTCATCATTTTCTTTACTCTTTCTAAATTCCTCCGTAATATTCAAAATCTCACGATGAATATTTGCAGTCTCTTGGATCATCGTACTTCGTAATGATTCTTCATTCTCTTCAAATTTCCTGTCCATAAATCTTCGCGATGGCGGAATTATTCTAAATATTGTTTTTTTTAATCTTTCAAACATCACGATGTCTCCTTATACAATCATGCTTTGTAACTTCATAATTCTTGTGATTATACATATCCTTCCATTTGTCTATATAAGGCAATGTAACAGTTTTTATAGTCTGTTACTATTTTAGCAACAATTTTCTTATAATTCAATAAAAAGATATAAGAAAATGCCATAATTTCTTTAGATTTATTCTATTACGCACTCCTTGCACTTCCCATTTGTCTCTTTTTGGTAATATTTTGGCTAAAAAAGGGTAACAGACTATAAATACTATTACATATCCTTAACTATTTTATCCCAATTCGTTATACTTAAGATCATAACAAATAAGTCCAGCTAAGAAATGTCAATAAGTAATTTGAGAAATTTATTAAAAAAATTTA